>DATMOV010000200.1:0-5149 GCA_035568055.1 Cytophagaceae bacterium | reverse complement strand
CACTTTTTCTCTGAGAGGGCTCAACACACTTTTACACTCACTCAACCTGGGTAAAACAGGATATGGGATGGTAGTTTCGCAGAAAGGAAGCCTGCTGGCCTTCCCATCCGAAGATTATCTTAAAGCCAGGAAAACCATTTTTGATCTGGCACGTGAGCAAAAAGATGCTGACCTCAGTCAGGCGGGGTTAAAAATGATCAAGGGAGAGACCGGCATGATCGAGCAGACGAATAAGGTTTCCGGACATCCGTCATTATTCTTATACGCACCCATTAAATCCACCGGCTGGTCTATCGCCGTTGTATTGGTGAAAGCAGAATTACAAACGAACCAGGATATGTTGAGAAGAGGCCTCATCCATATAGCGCTTGCTTCTGTTCTGTTTGTTTTCTGTCTTGCAGTAGTAATCACCGGAGCCTATAACGGTGAAGAAAAAGATCTGTGGATAGTTTCCATGACAACCGCAATCTCATTATGTGCTTGTATCGGATTAATCTGGCATGAAGCCATCACTGTACCGCTGAAAAATACCACCAAGGACATAACCATATCTGACAAGATCAGCCTGAATAGCTTTCTGAACACGCGCTTGCAGCAATCCAATAAGCTTCATAACGGAAAACCCATTTACGTTCCTACAGGCGTATTCGTCAATAATGTGGAATTCAACGACGCCAATAATGTAAGCGTGAGCGGGTATGTCTGGCAAAAATACACGGATGGAATTCACGACAGTCTTTCAAGAGGATTTATATTTCCGGAGATCCAGCCTTCCGCGGAAGCATTTTATATGGAGCAGGCTTACAAAAGAAAAGACAAAGATGTGGAGACCATCGGATGGAACTTCAGGGTAACTTTGCGGGAGAACTTTATTTATTCAAAATATCCGCTGGATCTTCAGAATGTACACCTGATGGTAAGGCATGCTGACTTCGACAAAAATGTAATCCTGACTCCCGACCTTGATTCATACAAGCTTATTAATCCAACAGCTTTGCCTGGCCTTGTTGCGGATCTCATCCTCCCGGGCTGGAAAGTAGAAGGAACCTATTTTGATTATAAAATAAAAGAATACAATACAGATTTCGGGATCAGCAATTTCAGCAGCCGTGAAAATTCTCCGGAAATGTATTATAACATTACTCTTAAAAGAAAAATCCTTACTCCTTTCATATCAAATTTTATTCCCATCATTGTTGTAGCGATCATGCTTTTCCAGGTAATGATCAGCGCCACTAAAGTAGAAACGAAAAATACGAACATAGGATTTAATGCTTTCGGAGTATTGGAAAGTGCCGGAGCATTTTTCTTTGTGATCATGCTCGCTCATATCGAGCTCAGGGGCACGCTCAACAATGAGGAGATCACCTATATGGAGTACTTTTATTTTATCGTTTATCTGATGCTTCTTTTAGTATCCATTGACTCCATGCTATTTACGCTGGCCAAATTTAGTTTCCTTGAACACAGGGACAATCTCCTGCCAAAGCTTATGTATTGGCCAACATTCATCGGGTTATGCCTGGCTATTACGCTGGTGATATTTTATTGATTCAGGGTGAGAAGAAATTATTTGTTACGTTTTACCCATAACCGTGGTGTCCCCGCTTAAATAATCATCTTCAGAATCTTTACCATTTATCCGGATACTTTCTTTAAAAATAAGTTCTATGCCTTCTTCTCCGACCCTCTTGTGGAACTCTACAAGTTCAATAGCCACGCGCGCGGGGCTTAGCTTTAAAATAAGCAATGAGACCATAAGCCTGATCGGCTTGCCGGGCTTTCCATGCGTTGCACTATAATGCTTCTTCAAGTATCTTCAAATAATCCCCAATTGATCTTATTTGCTAGCTGAAATAAAACATGGGTACGATCCAACTGATCTTCTAACCTGCTATAGAAGCCAAGCGAATGCGGATGGTTGTTATTTTCCTACTTTGTCAATTGGTCTAAAGCGTAAGGCACTCCAGGTGTCGTTAATGGAAACTGCTGTTACTGTCGTAATACCAAATTCTTCTCCTGTTACTCGAACGGTATCCCTGTTGACGTCTGTTTTAATCTTTGAAGTCCCTTTGGGATAAGCAAACCATAAAACGCTGTCTGGTTCAATGTTTCTCAAATCTTTTTTAAGAAAGTCCCAATACTCTTTGTTGTTATTGATGAAAACTAAAGTGTTTGTGCTTTTAGTTTTTTTGTCAAAGCTAGTTGTGAAACCAATTTTTGCAAATTCCTTTTCAATCGCTGCTGGTGCGTTAAGAACAACCCCACTATCCTTGAACTTAAACTTTTTAATTATGTCTCGCATTATTTGTTATATCGTTTGTTGTAAAACAGCCCGTCTAAAATTGATATTAGTGCAAAGATAAAGATTGCAAGTAGTTCGGCAATCGCCCGGATGTGTCGAGTATTGGATTTTTGAGTTCTGACATGTGAGTATAGCTGGTTAAATTAAGCATGTAAGTTAGTATTTATCTGCATCTCTTTAAAACCGGCCAGAGGCCTTACGAATAATTTCTAACCATAGATTGGTTAAAATTAATAGTCTATTTCTATCGGTTTTGGTCACTCGGCACAGCCGAGCGACTGCGGGTTGTTCTCATGGCTTGCCGCTAACGTTATGTGTTGTTATGCACGCCTTAGTTTTATTTATTAAGAAGTTCTGCTGTCATTCCAAGTTTGTCGTGAACCTCAATAAACAGTTTTTGAAATTTTTTAAATCGGTCTTCACTTGAAATGTTTGTCACAATGGCGATAGCGTTTCCAAATAGTTTATTATGCCGGATCATTTGTCCGAGTAATCTGTCATACTCTGATTGCGAAGGATCTCTTTTTACTTCAATGGGATATTTTTTATTCAACAAAAGATCAGGATTGCTTTCTCCGGTTTCTTCTTCAAGGTCAAAGTATTTTTCAAGATAGTGTCTCAGTTCAATTTTGTAACCTTCTTCAATTATTCGTTTACGGTCTGGTTTCCATGCCACAAGTTTATCCACAATATTATTAAAGGTTTTATTCGATTTGCTCACAATCGAAACATTTGATTTTGGTTTTAAAATTTCAATGACATCTTTCCACTCAACTTTATCGTGATTATTTTTAATAAAAAAAGCGGGCATTTCTGTCCATTTAAGATTATGAACTTTCCTTAAACCGTCAGGCTGCGGGGAATAGTTTGCTTCCAACCAATCAGCACTTACTGGAATTTCTTTTTTGCTCCTTACTAATTCTCCATATTGATTGAGGATTCTTTCTACAGAAGCTCTTTCCATTTCGAGTTTATTAGGAGAATCTCCGCATTCCTGCTGTAATCTTGAATAAGCGTCTTTGCCAAATGCCTTGGTTAATTGATGTTCGCCAATTTTACAAAATTTTAGAAATTCTGTCCGAAGAGGTTTTTTATCACCGCTTAATTCCCTTAATTTTTTATACTGTTCAATGAATTCCGTTTTATTATCCATGTGTAGTTATTTCCTTGGCTTGTGCATAACGATTGTATAGACGCTACAGTAGCGGGGATTTCTTAATTAGTTTTTTAAGACCAATTCTTAAGACCAATTCTCAATATATTAATATGTCTTAAAACCAACAAGTTGAAAATCAAGTAGCGCATTTTTATTAGTTCAATTTAAACTATTCAAATTGTCTAACTAACAGACCCAAAGGGGCAACCCTCGAGAGATAAAAAAAATAGATTGAGTTTGTGATTAGTACTCAAGATTCAAAGCACTGCACATCAAACACTATTTTGCCACCTTTTCTTTCAATGGCTTAACGGGATAATAAATAGTATCTGAAAGGCTGGTGCCGGGAGCAACCATCGGAAGTACGTTCTCTTCTTTCATCACCTTCGCATGAATTAAAAATGGTTTATGGGAACCATGGGCTTTTTCAATAGCGGCTGAAAGCTCATCAACATTTTCTACAGCTACCGCATCCATGCCAAAAGCTTTGGCGAGCATGACAAAGTCAGGATTCAGAAGTTCTACACCTGAATAATTTTTCGCGTAAAACTGCTCCTGCCATTGACGTACCATGCCGAGGTAAGCATTATCGAGTACTAATATTTTAACGGGCCATTTCTCCTGTACGCAAGTGATCAGCTCCTGGAAATTCATCTGGAATGAACCATCACCGGTGATGCACCATACATTATTTTTTGGCTCAGCGGCCTGCGCACCCATAGCGGCTGGCAGTCCGAAGCCCATAGATCCTAATCCTCCTGAAGTCAGGAAATGATTTGGTTTCATCCTCAACAGATACTGCGCTGCCCACATCTGATGTTGTCCAACGTCAGTCGTGACAATGGCATTTTCATCAAGCTGCTCTTCCAGAACTTTGATAGCGGTAACTTCCGAAAATTTTGAAAAGTCCGCATCCATCAGAGGATATTCTTCTTTCAGTTCAGTAAGGTGACTCACCCATGATGCACGAGCGGATTTATTTTCAGCATTCCTGGTATCGGGAATATTTGCAATTACTTTTTTGATGTCGCCATGCAGAAACACATCAGTCTTCACATTCTTTCCGCTTTCACTCTTGTCAATATCGCAATGAAGGATTTTTGCTTTGGGAGCGAAATCAGAAAGGATGCCTGTGATACGATCATCAAAACGTATTCCCCATGCCATTACGAGATCACATTCCTGCACCGCCTGGTTGGCATATTTCATTCCATGCATGCCGAGCCATTGGAAAAATAATGGATCATCATGCTTCATGGCCCCAATACCAAGGATGGTGCTGATAACGGGAATATTTTCTCTTTGCGTAAATTTCCTTAACTCTTCCCAGGCCTTTGAAAGCAAGATTCCATGTCCGGCAATGATCAAAGGTTTTTTTGCTTCGCCGATCAATTTTGCGGCTGCCGCCAAGTCTTTATCAGAGATATTATAGATCGGATCGGATACAGGTATTTTGAAATCCTTTTCCCAGTCTTCATCCAGGTCAATAAAATTAGCTTGTACACTTCTGGGTATATCAATCAGCACCGGACCCGGCCTGCCGTGCATAGAAATCCTGTATGCTTCTTTAAAAATGTAATCAGCATCTTCAAGTTTGGTGATAAGAAAAGTCTTTTTTGTTATCGGTATACATATACCGGTAATATCTGTTTCCTGGAATGCATCTGTACCAATTAAGTCAAGCTTTA
>DATMOV010000199.1:0-14888 GCA_035568055.1 Cytophagaceae bacterium | reverse complement strand
GTATGTCTTTCCAAAGAAAATTAATTATTGCATCCGTATTATTCTTGTTTATCTTCTTTGGAGTGATCTGTATTGTAATTTCAAAATTCGGGAGGGATTTTGAAGAAGAGTCTAATATCCAAAAGTTAAGTCCGGGTGCGGATTCTCTGCTCCGTAAAGTCTACGTCGGCCTTGACCCATCGCTGCTCAGAGATTATCATGCGCATATAGCGGGACTGGGTGCGGGGAACTCCGGATGTTATGTGAACGGTAAGATGACTTCTCCGCTTCATCCTATTGAAAACCTCAAGTTTAAAATTTACAAAAGTGCTTCCGGAATAAAAAGCGATGGCCATGCCGATCAGGATTTTTTAGAGCGCCTTATAAATCTTATGAAAAATGATCCGAAGCATGGAAAGCTTTGTATCATGGCCTTTGACAAAAATTACGATAAGCAGGGAAATGTGAATGAAGAGAAGACCGAGTTTTATGTGCCCAATGAATACGTATGGTCTGTCTGCCAGCAAAATCCTGATCTTTTTATTGCATGTATCTCTGTGCATCCTTATCGTAGTGATGCTTTGAGTGAACTGGAGAAATGGGGTAAGATGGGAGTAAGGCAGGTTAAGTGGCTGCCGAATGCAATGGGCATGGATCCTTCTGATATTCGCTGCGACAGTTTTTATATCATCATGAAAAAGTATGACATGGTTTTGCTTAGCCATGCAGGACATGAAAAAGCAGTGCATGCCGAAGACGATCAGCGTTTCGGAAATCCTTTGCTGATGCGCCGCCCGCTCGATATAGGCGTGAAAGTGATCATGGCACATTGCGCCAGCCTGGGTGAGAACCCTGATCTGGATGTCGCAGATAAAAAGATGACAGATAATTTTGAATTATTTCTTCGGATGATGGACGAAAAGAAATATGAAGGATTGCTTTTCGGCGATATTTCCGCGATGACCCAATATAACAGGCTTGGCAAACCTATGCAGACGGTTCTTATGAGGCAGGATTTGCACGCACGGCTGGTGAATGGGAGTGATTATCCATTGCCCGCAATTAATGTATTGGTTCGAACCAAAGATCTGCTTGAACAGGGATACATTTCAAAAGAAGAAAGAGAATTCCTCAATGAGATTTATCACTCCAATCCCCTGGTCTTTGATTTCGCCCTCAAACGCACTCTCCGCCATCCTCAAAACAAAAACCTCAAACTATCAGATTGCATCTTTCAAAAAAATGAAAAGCTGGGATATTAGCGTAATGAAAGCAAGGATGCCTTTTCAGGGTTTTAATGGCTTTCTTAAGCTTTACGCTTAAGCTTCTAACATATTCCTTTCCCAATGATAAAGCTGTGTATCAGAAATGAACATCGAAAAGAGCCGCGGGAAAATTATGATTACGGATTAGGATTAGTTTAAGATTGAATACATAATGTACGTGCCAGTCTTGCACGTTTCTAAGTTAAAAAAGGGCTTTTCCGATCAGTGAATGTCTTTTTTACACCAGGCTTAATATCTATTCCGATTTCTGGCAAACCTTAGTTTCTGAATCAATTGTATCCCGATAAAATTAATATCATCTGAAATCCGGAAATAAAATACCGGTCCCATAAAAACAATCAATATCAGGAGTGACCTTACAGCAATGTTTGCATAAGGAGAATAGACACCAATACTAAGATCCGGCATATAGGTAAGAACCAATAAAACAATACCCCCGAAAATAACAACCCACAGATTTTGCAAGCCAAAGGGCTGGATCTTAAATTTTATATATATGAATAAACTTCTGATGATATTAGCCATCAGCAAAGTAATAACGATGCATAATGCGGCACCCATCATTCCATAGACCGGGATTAATAAATAATTCACCGTCACAAGGAAAATGCTGTTCAGGATGATGACCAGAAAATTAAACCTATAATAAGAGGAAGTAAGAATAATTTCACTGTTAACTCCGGTTGACATATCTATCAGCTTTGCAATACCTATAAGCAGCACCACATATTTTCCAATCTTATACTCTTCCCCGTTGGGCATGATCTCAAATATGTAAGTGATGTTGCACCAGACCAGCAGGAATAACAAAATCCCCGCTACCAGCAGGTTTATGGAGGTTTTTACATAGATGCTTTTAATCATGCTCATATCATTGTCTTTCCATGCCTGGGAAATAAAAGGGGTTGTAATCTGAGAAATAGATCTTCTGGGAATTTCTATCACAGTACCGATAAAAAATGCAATGCTATAGATCCCGGTGATGGCAAGATCTTTAAATGAGCTGAGCATAAGCATATCTATTTTGGCTGCAATCAGCCCCCATGCCCCGCCCAAAAATATAAAGCCTCCGTAAAATATTATTTCTTTTACTTTATCCCTATCGCGAAATGGGTTTTCCGAGAATATGTAAAGCTTGTTCAGCACCCTGATATAAAAAACCAGGAGAACAACGGCTATAAAATAAGATAAGGTGATGACCAGAATAAGCTGCTTCAGGGTAATGAAATCATAAAAAAAAAGAATCACGCCGGCTGTCATGATCAATCTTAAAAAAATTTCCCTGATCATGGTTGGTACTACAATTCTGTAATGCACTCTGGAATATGCCTCCAGTACGTTTTCATACATGATAAAAAAAGCCAGTGGAATGATGTAGTAGAAATAATCGATCAATAAAGGAGAATGCTTGCTATAGGCATCTATCCAGAAAGGTTTTAAGAAAAGAAAAATTATGGAAACGATGATAAGTCCCAGTAAAGGAAAAACTAAAAGTAGGAGCAAAAATCCTTTGTGCTTTCTTTGCTCATCTTTATAATGAGCAAAGAACTTATCGGCAATATTGGGGATGCCAAATTGAGCCAATGCCGCTAAAATCAAAGCTACATCAATGATAACCCTTGTAAGGCCAATTTCTTCCGGTGAAAGAAATTTTGGGTAAAGCCATAAAATATTAAAAGCCCCGATCAGAATACCAGCATAGGTCATGATGGAACTCTTAATACTTTGCCTGATTACTATGCCCATTTTTTAAATAAAGACTCCGAAATATACTATTAATACTAACTTTTTTCTTCTCTTATGTTAAATTAGCACAATTGATACAACATTTATTCTTTTTATAATAAAAACACATGAACCTCAGCAAATTTTTTAAACCGCTCATTCCCCACCTGATCTCAGTTGGAATTTTTCTTGTAATCATTTTTATCTATTTTTCTCCTACCCTTTCAGGGAAAAGATTGATCCAGAGTGATATTATTCAGATCTCAGGAACACTCAAAGAAGCCACTGACTATCAGAAAAAAACGGGAGAAGAAGTTTTATGGTCCAACTCCAGCTTTGCCGGTATGCCGGTATGGAGAGGGTATGAAAAAAACATACTTACTCATTTTCATTATTTTATCAATAATATTCTCCCTAGTCCGGTTCTGCTATGTTTACTGGGCTTTATCGGCTTTTATCTTTTGCTGATCGCTTTTGAGTTAAATCCATGGCTTGCTTTTGCAGGGGGACTTGCTTATACCTTCGCCTCTTTCAATTTTATAAGCATTGAGGCAGGGCATATTAACAAAGTCTATGACATGGCCCTGATGGCTCCTGTTCTTGCCGGAATTGTCTTTGCATTCAACGGAAAGTATTGGAAAGGTATAGGTTTATCTACTCTTTTTGTAAGCCTCCATATTTACTATGGACACTTCCAAATAACGTATTATCTTCTCATACTTATTGTTTTTTATGCCATCTTTAAACTGGTAGAAGCAATCAAAGGCAAACAACTTCCATTTTTTATCAAGACCTCAGCCTTATTAATTATAGCCGCTTTGCTTGGTGTTACTCCAAATGTTTCCAAACTATGGACTACCTCTGAATATTCTAAATCCACCACCAGAGGAGGTTCTGAGCTCACGACCAAAGAGGTCAATAAGCAAGGGCTTGATAAGGAATATGCCTTACAGTGGAGCAATGGGATTTCTGAAACTATGACCTTGTTCATTCCTTATTTCTATGGAGGAAGCTCGCATGAAGACCTGGGCAAATCGTCCGAGGTATATAAAGTCCTGGCAAAAAACGGATATAAGAATGAAGCGAAAGAATTCGCGAAAAGTGTCCCTTTATACTGGGGCGATCAGCCTTTTACTGCCGGGCCGGTTTATCTGGGAGCTATCGTATGTTTCCTTTTCATTCTTGGACTATTTATCGTACAAAGTAATTTGAAATGGTGGATCACGGGTGTAACTGTAATCGCTATTATGCTCTCCTGTGGCAAGAATATTGAATGGTTCACTGATATTTTCTTTAGCTATGTTCCGCTTTACGACAAATTCAGGTCGGTGACTATGATCCTTTGCATTGCACAGGTCACCTTTCCATTAATCGGTTTCCTGGCCCTCAAAGAAATTGTTGAAAAAAGAATACCTCTTGAGAAAATTTTACACGGATTGAAATGGACAGCGATTATTACCGGAGGAACCGCTTTATTGTTTGCTCTGCTTGGCAGCGTCTTCTTCGACTTTAGCTCGGAAAATGACACTCAGACGTTTCAGCGTCTGCCTGACTGGCTGCAGGAAGCAATTAAAACGGATCGTGCAGGTATGATGCGGATGGACTCACTACGTTCTCTGTTTTTTGTTTTGGCCGCAGCAGGGCTGATATGGGCATTCATAAAAGATATGATCGTAGCCAGAACATTCTACATGGTACTTACCGCGCTTACTTTAATGGATCTTGCCTGGGTAGATAAAAGATATTTAAGCAACGAAGACTTTAAATTTAAAAAGGATTATGAAAAACAGGTTTATGTAAAAAGTGCTGCTGACGAAAAGATCTTAGAGGATAAAGATCCTAATTTCAAAGTATTGAATTACACCAAAGGAATAACCGGGGATGGAATTACTTCTTATTATCACAAATCGCTTGGAGGATACAGTGCTATTAAGCTAAGGAGATATCAGGATGTCATAGACTCATGCCTGAGCAAAAATAAAGAAGGGGTAATCAATATGCTCAATACAAGATATTTTATAGGAGCAGATAAACAAGGATTAGAATTTGCTCAACGCAACACAGGCGCGCTGGGTAATGCATGGTTCATCGGCAATATCAGATTAGTTAAAAATGCTGATGAAGAAATAAAGGCCATACAGGATTTTAATCCGGCGCAGACTGCTATTGTTGATGAAAAATTTAAAGAGCAGTTGCAAAATAAAACTTTCTCAAAAGATTCTACCGGAAGAATTGTGGAAACCTTCTATAGCCCTGATAAGTTATCGTACAAATCGAAAGCCGGTTCAGAACAGATGGCTGTTTTCTCGGAGATCTATTATCAGCCCGGATGGAATGCTTATATAGATGGCAAACTCGCCCCACACATGAGGGCTAACTATATCCTGAGGGCAATGATAATTCCTGCCGGCGAACATTCAATTGATTTTGTATTCGAACCTCAGTCTTATTATTTGGGAGAGAAAATTTCTTTTGGCGGATCAGTAATCCTGATAATCTTTTTACTGGGACTTATCACCAGGTCACTCATCATTTCAATCAAAAAGGAGAAGCATGAGACTGCTCAATAAAAATGTACATCTATTCTTTCCAAAAGAAGACATAAAAAACAGGGTAATTGTGAAGACAGTTACCCTGTTTTAATGAAAATCATTACAACCAGCTCGGTGGTAATTTTTCGAGTATTTCAATATTTTCGAATTTCGAGGAACTTCGTGAACCTGCTTTGCTTACCCATGCTGCCATTAAATTCAATCCTTCTTCCAGGGTGACATTATTTTGGTTGACACCAAAAAATTTGCGCATTTTACTATGATCTGAATAGGCATGCATCACTTCATTTCTGGAAGGAAGATGACGTAATTCACCTGATATATTCATCGCTTTCATGACACTCGTCGCGAGTTCATTTACGGTGTAATCTTTGTCCGCGCCGATATTAAAAACTTCATTGTATGCATCTTTGACGTTTACTGATTTCGCTATGTAAGGGGCGACATCCCTGATATAACTGAATGCCCTTGTTTGATTCCCATCACCAAATACTGACAATGACTCACCCCTGAGCAGTTGGTTCATAAATATGCCGACCACATTGCGATAGCGGTCTCCGATATTCTGATATTCCCCATAAACATTATGCGGCCTGAAGATGATATAATTTAAACCAAACATTTCGTGAGTCGCTTTTAAATCCATCTCTACAGCAAATTTCGCTATACCGTAAGGATCTTCGGGCATCGGAACCATATCTTCCCGCAAGGGCAATTGTCCTTTCCCATATACGGCAATAGAGGAAGTGAAAACGAAACATTTTATTTTATGCTTTACTGATTCATTGATAAGATTGATGCTCCCGATCAGGTTGTTATTATAGTTAAATCTTTTGATAAAATGACTGAGCCCTTCCGCCGCATAAGCTGCCAGGTGATATACATAGTCAAACTTATGTTCCGCGAACAATTTCTCAACCAAAACATGATCTGTAATACTTCCTTTTATAAAAGTAGCTTTCGGGTCCACATAATCAGCAAAACCACCACTTAAATCGTCAAGCACCACTACAGAGTGGCCAAGTGAAAGTAATTCTTTTACTACATGAGCCCCAATAAAACCTGCTCCGCCTGTAACCAATGATTTTGTCATTATTTTTTTTGTTTAATAAGAATGTGAAATAAGGACTTTTTGAAGAGAAGTCAAAATAAAGTATTCAATAAGGACAAGTGTATTTAAAATTATTTCGCCAACTTAAGAATTGAGAAATATACGAACTATGCGTCATTGCGAGGCAAATGACTGTTAATTTGAAAAGTAAAGTATGCGGTTAATATGGATTGTTTGTTAATGAAATGCCGAAGCAATCCGATAGATAATTAAACGCACATTTTACCATAATGAAATTATCGGATAAAGATCCTTTCATTGAGGATTAAACTTATTTATAAGCTCCTCTTTTCTTTTTCTTGATCCTGCCTTAATTTATTTTTCTCTTGCAATGGCCTCCTCAATGGAAGAATAAGTTTCAAAATAAACCAGTTTATCTAGATTATACTTTTTAGTAAAACTTTGGGAATATATTTTATTGAGATGTTCATATATCCTGCCAACCAAATTGGAAGTAACTGTATATAAAACTGCATGTCTTTGATTTGTCAATATGTAAATCGAGCCTCCTTTTGTCATAGCTGGCTAAATATAAGAAGTTGTGTATAGTTATTCAAGAAAGGCTCCATGATCACCGGATTGCTTCGGCATTACTTTAAGAAAGAGTGTGAAAAATCTTGATATTTTGCTTTAAAGGAGCAGTCATTTGCCTCGCAATGACGCACTGTCCTGAATATTCAACATGAGAATCAATTTTTTATGAATTTACTTATATCATAACCATAATCCTTAAGATGAGCAGCCCAAAACTGTGTATTAAATTTTTCCCAGGCATGGCAACCAAATGGAAGTTTCTTTCCATTAAGCTCATAAGCTCTTTCCGGATGTTCCTCAAAGGCGAATTTTAAGGCCGTGTGAACATCAGGGATCCGGAAACCAGGAATTAATCTTTTGGCAACTGAGGTCCAGAAGAAATCTTCGTGCCATTTTCCTTTCCAGCATAAAGCCAAAGGGAATAAAAAAATACTCCCATAATAAAAAGGTTTGACTTTTCTGAGAGATAAGCCACCGTTTCCTACCGGATAAATAAACTTATCTATCCAGGAAATCTTCTTCTTCAAATTATTAATCCAGGTACTGTCGATCCAGGGTGCACCGACGTAGGCAATATCCATAGCACACCATTCTTTCAGATTGTTTTCAAAAATAAAAGTATCAAGCTGATAGATCAGGATATAATCGTACTCCAGAAAATAACGATAAAAATAGGGGGTGTTCATCAATCGATTATACATGGACTCGCTTGAAAAATATTTCGCTTTTAAAGGAATATAGCCGGAAATAATATCGTATTTTTTATACTCACTCTTATCCATGCCTTCGGGATGAACAAGTATTACATCATAACCGCTAAAAACTTCTTTACATCTTCGCAAAGAAATATCCTCGTTCCATTTGAGCGTGGCTCTGTGATTTGGAATTACAATAGCAACTTTATTTTTCATCACTATTCTTTGGTGGCAATAAGTACAATTTCCCCAGCAGCCTTTTTATTGAACCGGGTAAAAATATAGCTAAGAGCCTGATGGAACATACCGATAATCAGATCCATCATACTCTTCTTGTCCCTCCCAATCACAAAACGTCCATTCTTTTTGATTCCTCTCGTAACAATGGTGGACCAGGCATCCATGCGGATACTTGAAAAAGATTTTAATACAATAAATTTATTTCGTTTTACAACCCTTTCAAGATTCCCGATATTGAATAAATGCAAATGACGCGGAGGGTCTAATTGAAACCAATGCCGGCCATAATAACGATGCTGCCAGTTTTCTGTATTTGGAGTAGCGATCACCAGTCTACCGCCCTTTTTTAATTTTTTATAGCAATTTAAAAGTAGCTCATCAACCTCATGTACGTGTTCAATAACATGGTTAATGGTTATAGCATCAAAGAAATTATCGGGATAATTCTGAGATGGAATATCTCCCAGACTAACTTTCAATCCTTTCGATTTGCAATGCTCTACTGCTTTGATATCGAAGTCAAGTCCATAACAATCCCACCCACCCTGTCTGAGATTATATAAGGTCCAGCCGTTGCCACAACCAAAATCCAGCACTTTTCCATTTTCTATTGCTGGCAGATACAATACTCCAAAATCAAATTTATTTTTTACGACAGGCAATAGATAAACAAAATAGCCAAATATCTTTTTCCAGAAAGGCATGGATGAATAGTAGTCAAAACGTACAGATAAATAGGGTTTTTCAAGAAAGGTAAAATCAAGGATAGACTTTTTCTGATCGCTATGTGTATAATAGGATTCGTATGCCTTTCCAATATCTTCCTTAGTCGGCATTGGGTTCAACCAAAGAAGCCCGCAATCACTGTTGCTGCATTCGGAAATATTCCAACCTTTGGTAGTGCCGAAATTCCGGTCGATTAAATCAGAATATATCGTTTTCCCTTCCGCTCCACAAGACATGCATATTTTAACAGGGAATGTATTAATCACCGTTTCCTTCATAAATTATAATTCTATTTTTTTTCTTTCAAATGCATCTATATAGGAGAATCCGCTGGCATTGTATATTTTGCATTTTCGTGAAGCGGAGTATTTATCTAACAAATAATAGGAATCAAATATCCTATGCAAAGCCTGGAAGAAATCTCCTGCTTTTTGTGTTTTACCTGAAACGGGGTCAATAATAGGAGTAAGCGACTGTTCGCCTTTATCATAAAAATGCAGGTCCTTTCTGCACAAACTATTATCTTCATTTACATAAATTTCTTCAAACCATCCATGATCTGCACCTGTAATCCATATTTTTTTATAACCCATATTGACTGCTAAAAAGACAGAGGCTCCTAATACATTATAAAACTGTGGCATGGCAAGGTTTTTACTAAATAACTTAAATGCTAAAAAATCAAAGCCCTTTGCGATGGTATAATTATAGAAATAAACTTTCACAAAGGAATCAGCCTGCTGAAAATATTCCACGTCAGGATCTCTTCTATATAGGTAAGGCACAAAAAGGTCAACAGCCCAATTTGTATTATTTTTTAATTCGTTGAATGTCGCTATAACATCCGGTCTTTGTTTGAGAATAAAGAAACCAGGATCCAGAATTACATAATAGCATGGCTTGAATTCTTTAAACTCAGGAGAGGTGGCAAAATTATTTACACAAACGAGCGGCGTTTTTTTTAATATCTCTTCATAGTCAACAAAGGTATTTTTAAGTGAAGGCCCATTCCCAAGCACTATACAATTTTCACCTTTGGGTTTTGGCAGTGTTATTTTGAATTTCGACAAAATTAAAACTTTCAGGATCCCGGATAAACTTCTATATAGATTCTGGAAAAACCGTTCTATCGCTTTTATTCTATTAGCATTTTTATGAATGGACATTAATTTTTATTTTATTATATAAACTAAAGTAATTTAACCCTGCTCTTCTTCCAAGGGCATAGCCATCAACTTAAAGATCGAGGAATGCCCGAATAGCGCGTCATTGCGAGGCAAATGACTGTTTTTTAAAGCAAAACATCAAGAAATTTTGTCTATACCTTTTCTTAATATAATGCCGAAGCAATCCCCTGATTAATGGGGATTGATAAAAAGAGCGTTTAAATACCGGATTGCTTCGGCATTTCATTAACACACATTCATATTTAACCGCATAATTTTACTTTTCAAATTAACAGTCATTTGCCTCGCAATGACGCTCTTATTTCTTATGGGGGAATATTTACCGAAGAATATTAACCCAGCCTTTGAACCTTCTGTCTCTGTTCTGATCTCTGATCATATAATAATACATTCCCTCGTTTTCATTTTCCCCACCCCCAGTTATTATGTATTCACTTGCTTTAAAGACCAGTTCACCCCAGCGATTATAGATCTCGATGTTTTACAAACTCCTCTGAAAGCGGAGTTGTGGATTTAATTGTAATAACTTCGTCAAAGGAAGCGATGATATAGTTCATAACAGATTATCAAAAGTTAAAGGAGTACCTGCTTTAATAGGTTTATTAACCTTTTTTCCAATAAGCAATTCATAATATTTAGGAGGGAGGCCATCCCCGGGCCTGATCACCCTGAGATTTTCTTTAGTCAGTAAAGCGCCTTGCTCCAAATCCTTTACTACATATAATGAACGCTTAAACTTAACGCTTTTTTCTTCCGCTTTTTGTATTCCGTATTGAATCGTACCCAAAGACAGGAAGGCTCTTTCTGTTTCAATGACCAGTGCTTTTAATTCATCAGGCTCGATCGAGAATGCTGAATCAACTCCACCATCGGAACGCTTTAAGGTAAAATGCTTTTCAATAACTCTGGCACCCAATGCAACGGAAGCCACGGCTGCTCCAATGCCCATGGTGTGGTCAGACAAACCCACAAGACAATTAAATAATTGAGCCATGTGAGGAATGGTAAGAATATTGGAGTTTTCAGGAAGAGCAGGATATGTGCTGGTACACTTTAGCAAAACAAGATCTTTACATCCTCCCTTTCTTAAAATTCTTACTGCTTCATCTATATCAGCAATCGTCGCTGCTCCGGTTGACATGATCACCGGTTTTCCGGTGGAAGCAACTTTCGTTAACAGAGGCCAGTCCGTATTTTCAAAAGATGCAATTTTATAGAGAGGTACTTTCAACTCCTCCAGAAAGTCAACGGATGATTCATCAAATGGCGTACTAAAGATCATTAATCCTTTATTAATGGCACGTTCAAATATGGGTTTATGCCATTCCCAAGGGGTGAAAGCTTCCTTATATAAATCGTGTAATTCTCTTCCATTCCATAAGGAGTTTTTATCCTCAATCTTATGAACCCCTTTAAACGTCATCGTATCCGGAGTATAGGTTTGGAGTTTGAGCGCATGAGCACCGGCTGCCGCTGCTGCATCCACGATCTCCATGGCTCTGTCCAGAGACTGATTATGATTGCCGGACATCTCAGCCACAATCAGAGGAGGATGACTTGAATCCGCTAAAAACTTATATATATCTATAGCCATGGTGACTAATCTTTAAACTAAAAATATTCAACATTTTAATTTTGCTTTCTTATTTATTGTTGATCCTGTCTTTACTTTTTGAATATTCCCATAGATAAACAAGAGTATCCGTTATTCACTTGTGGTTTATCAATATTCAGGATTAATCTGTAATTTACTCATTTCTTATCTATCGGAGAATATTGCCCAGTCTTTGAATTTTCTGTCATTTGATCCTTGGTTAAGATTAAATAATAATATAACCCATGGATTTTACTTTCTTCATCACAGTTACTCAATCAACATGCTTTATAAAATTATTAAATTTTTCAGAGTTTATTATTTGAGGGTCTTCTATTTTGAAATTCAATTTTTTAAAAATATTGGCTGAGGCGGTATTCTGATCCAAAACCTGTGCTTTAAGAATAAATGGACAATTGATGATTTGTTTTAACTCAACAATACCTTTGTGAACCAGACTTTCCGCAAGACCTCTTCCTCGATAATTTTTATCAACAGAAAAATTAATCAACCAATAATCCTTCATCTTATCAAACCTAAGCTGACCAAATAAATTATTCTGGATTGAAAATAAGAAGAGATAAGTATTTTTATCCGTAAGCTTTTCGTAAAACCATTTTCCATGATCTTCCCACTTTATCGGCTGTTTGTTAATAGAATTGTTTCTTGTTAAAGGATCATTTGCCCATTCAAAATATAATTTTATATCCTCTTTCAAAGCTTTGCGAATTAAGATCTCATCTTCCAAAGCTAAACTTCTGAATATTTTTTGAATATTTTTTGCGGATTCGCCATTAAAATACTTTTTCTGAACGTCAATAAAATATCCTGCTTCAGATGTATAATTCTTTTCAAAACCCTTAAAATCCAGCCCTAGTTTTTCATTAAGCAAAAAATCGTATAATTTCTCCTGATTGGAAGCTGTTTTAACAATAAACAATAAACCGCCTACAGAGCAATATTCATAGGAGACAGTACTTGCGGAACAGATGCCTATATCAGAATCTTTCATCAAAGCACAAATCTCTTTCGCATTTAAATTTTTATGGAAATTAATTTTTGTATTGCCTTTAAACTCTTTCAAAGTTTCAAAGTAAAGATACCCTGAACCAAGAACTACATCTATCCTTTTTATACGGTCAAAATTTATAATTCCTTTTATTATTGATAGCGTGCAATTTTGTGGATCGGATCCACCAAGACTAATAAATAAATTCTCTGTTTTGCTTACAGTCCTGTGCTCTTTTGTTGCAACAAGGAAAGGTAATCTCAGCAAAGCATACTCTGGCCCCAAATAAAATCTGGTATAAAACTCCGCCTTATAATCTTCTCTTTCTATTCCATAAGCATGATTAATCACCGCATCCGCCACGAAGTGAATCTGATGAAGATCGTCTATACAGACCAGCTTTGTTCCTCTTTCTTTGAATACCTTCTGATACTGCGTATCAAAATGATATCCATCCAATACTGTGATATCATTCTTTGATATATATTTCGCAGCAATCAATTCTGCTTCACCGGCGATGCCGGATTTTAATTCAATAATCTCACTGCAAACTTCCAGGATCTGCTTCTTTATCTCAGGCGAGGGATCCCTGATAATAAATTTGCATTCAAAACCTTCCTTTATCATTCCCGCCAGCGCAAGTGATCTCACCACATGCCCTAAGCCGATTTGGGAGTTTCCATCTGCTCTGAAATATATGGTAGGCTTCAAGGGTATTATTTGTTATAACTAAGGATAAGTAATCTTTCTATTTTCTGATATATTCCTTTAATAAAGAACTTGCTTTATTAAAGTCCTGCAACTTTAAAATTTTTATAGCTTCTTCAATTTCTTCGTTTAGAGTATTGAATACCTTTTTTTGTGCAATATGGCTGTTTATCTCTTTCAGCCATGGCTTCGATTTAAACAAATCAAAAATTTCTTTCACACCAAAATATTCATTCTTGTTGTATAAATAATCAAATACGGTACATAGCAATGTATAATCATCTTTTGTATCGAGTGTTATGCGGATGCCGGAATCTCTGTGTTCTGCAGGGGCTTCAATTGTGTGTATGCGGAATATATCCGGGCGGGAGCGATACATGAACATCGTCACGTGTTCTTTCTCAAAATCTTCCTTTGCCTGCTGATATGCTTTTTCCAGCGCCTCGAATTTCATCACCTCTACATCCAATCCATGAGGATATCTTGATTGAGCCTGAGTGGAAGTATAATCTGCATTCTCTTTCAAATGCTCTTCAATGAAATGATCAATAAGGACTGGATCAATACAAGGACAATCGCTGGTGATCCGTACCACATGATCAAGGTCGTTTTCTTTCGCTGCCAGATAATATCTTTCAAGTACATTTTCTTTGCTTCCTCTAAACCATAGAACATTTTCTCTTAAGGAAATATCTATGATTTTCTCATCTTCTGAGTCCTCAGTAGTAGCAATAATGATAACATTTACTTTGGATGATTTTTTAACTCTTCTTATCACTTGCCGTAATACAGATACTCCTGAGTTAAAGGGTAATTCTTTTAACACTTTTTCCGGTAGCCTTGTCGAAGAGGTTCTCGCCTGTATAATGCATCCAATCTTCATTATTTAATAAAATTTAAAACTTTCTCAAGAAACATAATACTGATTTGACACATAATGAAATTCTATTTTTCTCAAAGTTATAATAATAAAAACATTACTGAATGTTTTTATTATTGAAGGCTGTAAAGGCTAATTTAATATTTAGTTTTAATACTATGAATTGCCTAATTTTAAATTTTAGCATCATTGTTATGAAAGCCAGGAAATCAAAGGATAATTTATCATTACAATAACGAAGATTTTATTATTTATGAAAAGATTATTATCAGCTATTTTATTCATTCATAATTTATCTTTTGCTCAACCAGGCCCTGATTCTGGCAGAAATTTGGTCTTTTCCAACACTGCAACGAATAGGGTAAATATTCCCGATGCGGTAAGTTTTGATCACCCTGATAACAATATTACCATTGAGGCCTGGGTCAATCCTACAACTTATACTGCCGATGGTGAAATGATATTTTCAAAAGATGAATCAGCTACTACAAGTGAATATTATATTTATATTTTACCAAGTGGACAATTAAGATTTTTATTACTTGATTATTCATCTGCATATTATTACACTGTGAGCACAACTACCATTCCTCTCAATACCTGGACACATGTGGCAGCCACTTACTCCTTTTCTACAGGTATAACTCATCTATATTTTAATG
>DATMOV010000198.1:0-4550 GCA_035568055.1 Cytophagaceae bacterium | reverse complement strand
CTCTCGTGTAAATAATATTTCCTGCGCCAACCTTTGCTTTGATGGCATTGTAAATATTTGCTGAAGTATCAGGATACCATTTGGCATCAGTACCTTGCCAGCTATAAGACCATGCACCATTTAAGCAGGTTATAGATTTAGCACCTGGACCTGTTACCAGTATTTTCTTGTTCTTTGGAAGAGGTAGAATATTACCTGCATTCTTCAGCAGCGTGATCGATTCTCTCGCAGCATCCAGAGCGATGGTTTTATATTCCGGTAATCCGAAGTTCTTCGTTGCTTCCGGTTCAGGATAAGCATTGTCGAATAAACCAAGCTGATATTTTAATTTCAGGATACGGCCTGTAGCTTCATCAATTCTGGACATTGGGACAGAATTTTCTTTTACAAGTTCAATCAAAAGCGTATAGAACGAAAAATCATTGGGTACCATGCTCATATCAATACCGGCCATTACACCCATTCTTACAGCTTCCTTTGGAGTTGCCGCCACTTTATGTTTTGCATACAACCTGATAATATCTTCCCAGTCGGATACAGCGACTCCTTTAAAACCTAACTCAGTGCGAAGCACATCTGTGAGAAGATATTTATTGGCGTGAACAGGAATGCCATTAATCTCCCCTGAATTGATCATGATGGTATGAGATCCTGCTTTAACAGCTTCAGCAAATGGAGGTAAAAAATATTCCCTTAATTGTCTTTCGGGTATATAAGCAGGCGTCCTGTCTTTTCCGCTTGCCGGCACAGAATAACCCAGGAAGTGCTTCATGCAGGAAGCAACTTGTGTGGGACTTGTAAGATCTCCATTGCCTTCCATTCCTTTGATGGAAGCTACACCCATTTCTTTAACAAGATTTACGTCTTCACCATAGGTTTCGCCAAACCTGGGCCATAGAGGCATTCTGCCTACATCCAGCACGGGAGCAAAATTCCATCTGATGCCTGAAGCGCGGGTTTCCTTTGCTGTAATTTCTCCAGCCAAACGGGAAAGTTCTGGATTTCTTGTCGCGCCAATTCCAATACTTTGAGGAAAAAGTGTTGATTTTAATGTGAACGTCACGCCATGTATGGCATCGATACCATAAAGTACGGGAATTTTATTGGGCGTTTTTTTGGTAGCTACATCCTGAATCTGTTTGATAATACCATGCCATGTTTCCACGGTATAAGCATGATTGATGGCATTAAGGATAGAACCAACCTTGTAATCAACAATTGCTTTTCTTAAAAGAGCTGTATCAATCGCACCATCATTATTGTCATATCCGCCATTCAAAACAAGATGTAGATTAACCTGAGTCATTTGCCCTACCTTCTCTTCTATTGACATTTTGAACAAAAGATCTTTTACTTTTTGATCAATTTGCTCATCTGTCAAAGGAATTTTCGTTGTCGTGGCCTGGTTGTCCTTTTTGCCTTTGGCAGATTTCTTCTGCGAGTACCCCATATTGAAAAATGCCGAAAGGAAAACCAGATATATACCCAGGTAAAGCGGGGATTTAATTTTCATAATTAAAACGTATTTAAAAATTGTATGTTAATTTATATCAAGAGTTGAATTTAAGATATAATAGAACTCAAATTAAATAAAGATGTTATTTTTTTAAGATGGCTTTCAAAAAAATGAAAGCTGGTATTTATACATAATAATCATTTAGACTCTCTGAAATGGTATAGCGGAGAATATCGCCAGATAAATTATTTTTTATTCTTATAATCTTCTGCACTGATGGCAGAAATTTCATCTATAAATAAAGTACCGGAATAAAGCTCACCGCCGGGATTTATAAAAAAAAGTAAGTCCGTAATCTTTGAAGGATCCACTGATTTTATATCAGGCCATTTTTGCTCAAACCTATCTGTAAAGTCATAGTAGTAATTGACAAAATCAGGGGCAGGTTCAAATTCAATAATATTAGGTTTGGCATTGGTTACAAAACCATCAGCATCTTTAATGTCAACCCTGAGTAAAATGGACTTTTCACCTGATGCTTTCATTCTTACTTTCACGACAGGTGTTTTTGTAAAATCTATTGCTTTAAAGCCTCTGCCCCAATTTTCAAATCCAGGACCAACACCTTTTACTTCCACCTTAAGCATCTCTCCTTCTTTCATTACTTTTATTTTATCACTTCCAACCCACCAACTATATATTTCATTATTAAAATCATCGATTAACTGAGGAGTATCTTTCTCCGGTGTTTTAACATTGCTGACAATAGTATCATTAACATTGGCAGAATTAACCGGAGTAAAATTGGTATTTTCACCATTCTTATCTGGAATGTCTTCTGCTTTTACAGGTTCTGTTTCATCGATATAGATTGTTCCTGTCCATTTCTCTGTGCCGGGATTAATGAAAAATGAGATTTCTTTGATGGCTGTAGCATCTACATTTTTTTCATCGGGCCAGCCTTGTTTCCATCTGTCTTTAAAATTAAAATAATAATCCTGATAGTCTCCTTCTTTCAATTGAATAGTAGGAGCATCAAAGTTAGCATCAAGGGAATTAATGTCTTTCAAGGATAATCTCAAAACCGGGGGAGTCTTTCCTTCAAATCTTGCCCTGACCTTTACAACCGGAGATGCGCTGAAGTCAGATATTCTGAACTCTCTTCCCCAGCATTCATAGCTATCGCCACCTGCTCCGTTTAAATACACTTTTAAAGTATTTCCTGCACGGAGTAAACTGACCTTACTGCTATTGGAAACCCACCACATACTAATATCACGATTAAAGTTATCCAGGAATCTTTTATTATTTGACATGACGGGCGTGCCTTTATCAGGAAGTTCATCAAGCGCCAGCTGCGCATTGTCATCAAGCGCCATGGGCGCAAGGTTTTTACACCCTGAAAATAATAAAAGCAGAACGAACGCTGAGGCTCTGATAAATTTATTCATAATGATAATTATTGGAATCAGCGCAACGGATTCGGCAGCAACGGAAACTTTTCTATAAATATTTGCTCTTTCTGTCATACTGATGATCTAGAATATCATGGTGTAAGCCAGGAAGAGCTGGTTAATCTTATAATTACCATTTCCATTGATCTTATAAGTGGAATTAGGACTTAGCACAGCATTCTTATTTTCGAAAGCATTTTTATGATTGATGAAACTCACAAAATGTCCTTGAGCAGTGAAATAAGTATTCTTTGAAAATCTGTATCTTCCACCCAAAGCAAAAACTCCTTCTTGCACATCTAGATTATATCGATCGAATCCTTTTATAAAATTAAAAACATCTCTTCTGGCGATGAATTCATTTCCTTTAGCTGAAAGAACTTTATAGCCAAGCAGGAGGTCTAAATTTCTCACCAATTCGGCAGTCAGGCCGGCATCCATCAAATTGCTCGTCAGATCTATTGGGTTAGCCCCTCCTCTTTGTGTGTGTTCATTTCTTATACCAAAACTCAAATTGAGGATCTTTTCATATTTAAGAAGTTTGTTCAGGCTGAATACCATTCCTCCTTTTATTCCGGTAAACTTTCTTTTCGCCGGATCGCCCGCTCCACTCACTTCGTTGAGCAGATCCACGGTTACATCGGCTTTGATCACTTTATCCTGCTCGCCCACGGTGGCGTTTAATGTAATCCCTTTTCTGTTAGGAGTGGCTATCCCGTAAGGAGTGATATTATTATATTGGGGAAGGTAAGAGATCAGCATCGTTTGAATTGTAACATTGCGCATATTTTCCTGTGTCAGGCGATCAAATAAAATAGGGTTTCTGTTAGATGCAAAATTATTTCCGATATTGGAATAAATCATTCCGCTTCTGTAATCTGAAGATTGTCCATGTACACCAAGGTCATAGATTCTTCTTGTTTGAGCTGCCGGGCTGCTGTAATTATCTCCAACATATCTATAATTACCGCTAAGTGTAATAGCAAGTGGTTTATACTTTACCGACAAGCCAAGGTCATAAAATCTATTGGCTGTATCTTTTCTTGTCACCACTCCGCTTGTATCATATCGGTAATTTGACAAACCCGCTTCTCCGGATAAAAACAACGCGAGGTTTTCGTTATCTATACCTGCTTTAAAATCTGCGGTAAAAATTTTGTTATTATAATTGGTGATTATGTTCGGGGTAGTCTGATAAATATCAAAGAGATTTACATAATTAGCTCCAATCGTAAAATTTTTACTTTGCATCAGATCCACACGTCCGCCTACCATAAGGCGGTCAGGATAGCTGGAGAAAAGCGCTGACCTGTTCCTGGTCGCGAAACCCCGCAGGCCTATCTTTTCAATGCCTTTATTAAATTTCAGCATAGCGACTCCATTAAACCCTTGCACTCTCCATTTGTTGCCATAGTTGAAATTTTCATAATGCACAACACTCCTTCTGATCGCGAAAACATCAGCCTCATAGTCATGATAGATCTCATCAAAATTATAAATGGTATAGGGAGTAAGCCCGATATCAATATCGCCGATCTCGTATTTGAGAAATTTATTCAGTACACCCTCCAGGCGAAGCTGCCTGAACAGAAGTTGACTTCCATCTCCATAAAATCCACCGAATTCATTTTTTATACGTA
>DATMOV010000197.1:0-7181 GCA_035568055.1 Cytophagaceae bacterium | reverse complement strand
CATAACTATAAACATCTTTGATGTTTTTCAGTAATATTTTTTTGCGCTTTTTCTTTTCCATGTTATACACGCGCAGGTAAATTTTATCGTGATGCCTGTCAAGCACTGAAAAAATATTTTTATTCTGCCAGTCAGTTAAAGGCCGGTGAAGGTCCACCTTTTGGTTTACCACTTTATATCCTCCCTTATAAATTTTCCTTGCCCTTCTTTTATCCAGATCGTTCAGTATCACCGCATATTTACCTTTATGATTTCTGGAATAGCTCAGGTATCTGCCATCCTGGCTGAAGGAAAGATTCTGATAATCGTAGTCTTTGTTATTGCTCCTGCCAAATCTCAATTCCTTTAATGGCATCTTATAAGAGAGCAAAGTCTGATGAGCCATATTGGTATAATATTCCCTCCATTCTTTTGTAAAAAGGTGGTATGAAATCCCAAAAGAGCTCTCTACTCCGGATTCCTCATTTCTGAAGATCTGCGTTAAATGCAAAACACTGGCAAAGTTTTGCAAACCATATTTTTGGACAATATAATTCCAGACCGATTGTCCGGCTAAAGTCCCCTGGGTACCTGTAAAAGCTTCCGGTTTATGCAAATGCCTGTTGAGAAAAGCGTCTCTCATAAAGTTGTCCATTTCAACACTCCAGCCATCAGCAATGTAAGCGGCAGCGCCATTTATAAACCAATCGGGAAGGGATAACAGATAAGAGCTTTGAACAATTTCGCGCAGGTTTCCTCCATACATCATCAAATTGATCATCAGTTGCGCAATTCCGAAGCTGATGTCCCTTTTCATCTGCACCTGCGTACCCTGGAAAGCGATCTCCAGCTTTGATTTAATAAAATTTGTTTGTCCACCAGCCATATAACTCACATCTTCCAGCGCGATATTACTTTGGCGGAGATCCGAAACAGAATTATATAGAATTATCTTTATTTTTGAAAAAGGCGAGAACCCAAGTATTTCCGTAATACGGGCAAAGTCAGCCTCCGCATATCTGGCAACATTACCGGCAAGTTCTTTTCCGCCTTGAGAATAATAAATATCGAAATTGATGGTGGAAATGTATTGCCAGTCGAAGTTTTTATATTGAATCCTGCTTTTGCCAAACTGATCCTGCGAATTCTGGGCGTAGGTTGCCGAGAACAGGAGGGATAGGATAGAATATATAAATAACTTGAACCTCATTCGTATAATTTGAATAGTCTATAGTCAATAGACCACAGTCCACAGCAAATGATAAGGGCTGCCCTTCTGTGGACTATGAACTCTTAACACAACAAAAAACTAATTTTTCAATTGGTAATATAATGGTTTAAAACGTTCGATGCTGACCTCTTTGTCAATTTCTCTTTGGTTCTCCAAAAAATCGTAAAGTTTTTGCGCGAAATAGGGTGCCAGCGAAACGCCTTTGGTCCCTAAACCATTAAAAATACCCAATGTTTTATATTGCGGATGAAGGCCAATGATCGGCCTTCTGTCCTTGACAGCTGGCCTGACGCCTGCTTCCTGCTTAAGAATTTCATAAGGTACTTTAATCAGCTGTTCCAGTTTAATAATAAGTTCTTCTTTGGCCTCCGCGGTAATATTGTTGTCTTTAAAATCCCATACATAAGTCGCCCCTATTTTATAAATGTCATCCCCAACGGGCAGAATAAATACTCCTTTGTTTAAGATGGCTTGTTTCTCAAAATCTTTTATCCTGACAGTCAGCAGCTCTCCTTTGGCAAGCACAAAGGGAAGCCATTTAAAGAATGGATTGGCTGTAACTTTATGACCTTCGCAGAAAATAATTCTGCGGCTTTGGGTTCCATTCCATACTATGTGATCATTCTTAAATTCAAGATCAATGGGCCTGAAAGATTTTCGGATATAAGAATCCGTTTTGATCAGCTGTTTTCTAAATGCCGATACCATGCCTGAAACATCCAGGTATCCCGACCTGAAAGTTTCAAAACCTCCGCATTGGTTATGAATATAATTGCTGTAGCGTTTGTCAGGAATATTAACATTGACCAGATCTTCTACGTCGGCAAAGCTTGTTTGCGAGATCCAGTGATTTTGTTCTTCAATAGATCCGAAGGGTTTATAAACGGGCCGCTTAAATAAGAAAGTTGTATTCAGTTCTTTTTGCATTTCTGAATAAAAATCTTCCAGTACAGGGAAAAGCTCCCCTGCTTTCCAGGTCTTCACCATTCTTTTACCTGTGATAGGATTATATATTCCCGCCGCCACTGCCGATGCCGTATCCGGACTTTCATCCTCAGCCACCAGAATTTTTTTCCCATTCTTCTGCAACAGATACGAAAGCACTGTTCCTGCCAGCCCCTGCCCAATTATGATATAATCATACATTTTATAAAAATCCAAAAAACAATAGTCAAATCCCAATAAGAGCCTTTGGGATTTGGAATTTGTTCTTTGTAATTTCACACCAGATGATTAAAGTCGATATATTCACGTTCAATCCCTTTCAGGAGAATACATACCTGCTGCATGATGAAAGCAGAGAATGTGTGATCATCGATCCGGGATGTTACGAGCGGGAAGAGCAGGAGGAACTGACTTCATTTATTGAGATCAATAATTTAAAGGTAGTTGAACTGCTGAATACCCATTGTCATATCGACCATGTGCTGGGCAATTATTTTGTAAAGGAAAAATACAAAGTAAAGCTTGCCGCGAATAAGATTGATGAACCTATCCTCAAAGCCGTAAAAGTTTACGCTCCTAATTATGGGTTCGTTAATTATACTGAAGCTACGATTGACAGATATATTGACGAAGGCGATCAGATTAAATTTGGAAATACTACGCTGGATATACTTTTCGTCCCAGGTCATGCACCTGGGCATGTAGCATTTTATAACAGCAAGGAAAATATTTGTATAGGCGGTGATGTGCTTTTTGCCGGCAGCATCGGCAGAACAGATTTGCCCGGAGGAAATTTTGAAACTCTGATTAAAAGCATACAGGATAAGATCTTTTCGTTGGGCGAAGCAATGGTGGTTTATCCAGGGCATGGACCTGAAACAACAGTTGGAAGAGAGATGAGGTCGAATCCGTATTGTGCGCTGAGGGCTTAGGGAAAAGGTTGCTGAAATCTTAGGGTTGAGCAATCATAAATTTAATTGCAACGCTAACTTATTGTCAGGCTGAGCGAGTGGAGTCGAAGCCCTGTTCGTTTAAGTTTAACAGGCTTGATGAAGCATCTCATCCGGTGACTTAATTGCGAAGTTATTAATAGGCGCAACGCTTTCAGTCATCGGATGAGTATTAGCTAAAAGAGAGGCACGTTTAGTCATCCGATGACTGAATCTTTCCAAGGGATTACGAGTATACAGGTGAGTCATCGGATGACTTTCGCAGCTTTATTCGAAAACTATGAACATTAAAAAACACATACCTAATTTTTTAACCTGTTGCAATTTGTTTTGTGGGTGCCTTGGGATAATTTTCGCATTTCAATTGCCTGATTTATCTATTCCATGCTATCTGATTTTTGCAGCTTGTGTTTTTGATTTTCTGGATGGATTCGTTGCCCGATTACTAAAAGTCCAGTCCCCAATTGGGAAGGAGCTTGACTCCTTAGCTGATGTCATGACATTTGGAGTTTTACCTGGAATCCTTGTTTTTCAATTATTCCAGTTCGGCTATATTATAAGTGCAAGATGGAATGCGCCAATTTATTCTCCACAATGGGAATTTATTTTAATACTGCTTCCTTTTATAGCTCTGCTCATTCCCATATTCTCTGCACTGCGCCTGGCAAAGTTTAACATAGACACTCGCCAATCCGAATCTTTTATCGGAGTTCCGACCCCGGCCAATGCAATTCTTATAGCTTCAATCCCCTTAATATTATGGCAATATCCATCTATGGTTGGCTTTATCCTTAACCCTTATTTTCTCATAGGCCTCACCCTCTTAATGTCATACTTATTAGTCGCCGAGCTACCGCTCTTTGCACTAAAATTCAAAAATCTCAAATGGACAGGCAATGAAATCAGGTTTATCTTTTTAGGTTTAAGCATTCTGCTTTTAGCTTTTTTAAAATGGCTGGGTATTCCCATAATAATATTTTTATACATAATTTTGTCAGTGGTCAATAATGTGATCTCAAAAAAGGCTGTTAGAATTGACAGCACCGGATTAAAATAACCAGATCCTTCGTGCCTCAGGATGACAACAGGGGGCTTATGCTGCGATCTTTAACACTTGACTTAACACTTTAACACTCAGAAAAAAATGAAATTTATCGCAGAAATCGACGTAATGCCCTTGAAAGAAATCCTTGACCCACAAGGAAAGGCTGTAAAGCTTGGCCTGGGAAACCTTGGCATTCAGAGTATTGGAGATGTTCGCATTGGTAAGCATATTACGCTGGAGCTGGAGGCTAAAGATCAGCAGGATGCGGAAAAAAATGTTGAAACAGCCTGCAAAAAATTGCTGGCGAATCTAATTATGGAAGGGTTTACTTATAAGGTGAAGACAGTTTAATTAATTGACAGTCGGAAGTTTACAGTTGACAAAAAAGTATTCCACAAACCTTTTTGTCAATTGCCATCTAAACTATATTTGTCAGTTATAATAAAACCTTACCACTTCCGTTAATAAAAGTCGTAGCTAAAGTCTTTATTTTGAAACAAATGCTCAGGGTAATTTCCTTATCCATATTATTTTTTTCTCTATTACCTGAAGGTAAGGGACAGAACATTAATCATTTAAACCTCAGCTGGACTACCCCTGTCACAATTCTAGACTCTCTGGGAAAAGTGAAAACTGTTTTGCATTTCGGGGATGCTACCTATAACCCGCAGAATGGATACCTGCCGGTTTTTACATATCAGATCAATGGTAATGTAACCTCATTTTCCATTCAAAATCCTGTTTATGCGGTGCTCACTGATGCGGAGCAGAAACTAATTAACGGAGAGAGTATCAACCAGGAAACTTCTATTAGCATAGGATATAAATATGGTAAACCGATAAGCTTTATTTCATTTATCCCACTGAAATTAAATATGGGAGGCATGGAAAAACTTGTTTCATTTGATTATACCTATACCACTGAGAATATTCCAGCTCTAAGGCTGGCAAGAACCCAAGCCAGTGTCACCAGCTCTGTGCTTTCATCGGGTACCTGGTATAAGATCTCCATCAAAAATAATGCTGTGTTCAAAATGGATTATATTTTTTTGCAAAGCATGGGTATTAATCCCGCTTCGATTGATCCAAGACAAATAAAAATTTATGGAAACGGTGGCGGCATGTTGCCACAGGCAAATTCCACGGCAAGGCTTGACGACCTTACGGAAGACTCAATTTTTGTTTATGGAGAGGGCGATGGAAAATTTGATGCCGGCGACTATATACTCTTTTACGGGCAAGGCCCGGATACCTGGGCTTATGATAAGATAAATAAGATTTTCATGCAGAGTAAAAATCTTTATTCTGATAAAGCATTTTATTTCGTGACCATAGGCCCTGGCAAGGGAAAAAGAATACAAACACAGGGAGATGCCGGGCTGGCAACACAACCGGTGCTTACCAGCTTTGATGATCGCTCTTTTCATGAGCCTGAAAATGAGAACGTCATTAAATCCGGCAGAGAATGGTATGGAGATATTTTTAGCAGCAGCGGGAGTATTATATATGATCAATTCAAAAATATCACAAACATAACTTCTAATTCCACAGTAAAAATTACCGCGAGGCTTATGGCCAACTCTTCTCACGGATCGGCTCCAATCAGTCCAAGTTCTTTTAATGTATACGTAAATAGTTCATTTCTTGGAAACATCAGTATACCGGGTATTAATGGAAGTGTGATATTGCCTCCTAAAGGTTATGAAAATCCCCCACAGACATATTCTTTTAATTCCTCCATTGTCAGCGGAGGTATTTCCATAAATCTTGCTTATAATCAAAATAGTAACGGCTCTGCATTAGGATACCTGAATTCTCTTACTTTAAATGTACCGCGTGACCTGGATATGCATAATGGCACACAATGGGGTTTTCGCGCTATAAAAAGTGTAAGTGCCCTGGTAAGCGAATATTCCATTAGCAATGCAGACAGTAATCTTATGATCTGGGAAGTTACCAATCCCGTAGCTCCGGTTATAAAAACATATACTCTTACAGGGACACAGGCATCTTTTACTGCGGATTCAAATGCGCTGCGGGAATTTGTAGCTTTTACACAAGGCTCCACCTCCAGCCTTACTTATGAGGGTCAGGTTCAGAATCAAAACCTGCATGGAATAAATAGTCCGGATCTGCCTGATATGATAATTGTTACTACTGAGTCTTTTTCATCGGCGGCGAACAGGCTGGCGCTTTTTCGCAAAACAAATGATAACCTGGATGTGCAGGTAGTTACTACCAGCCAGGTATATAATGAATTTTCATCCGGAGCGCAGGATATCTCCGCTATAAGGGATTTTATGAGAACGCTGTATTTAAAGAAAACCAGCTCCGATTCTGTAAGATTTCTCCTGCTGTTTGGTGATTGCTCTTATGACTATAAAGACAGGGTCAGCAATAATACAAACTTTGTTCCGGTTTATGAATCCAGAGAATCATTAAATCAACTCAGCACTTATTCTTCCGATGATTATTTCGGACTTCTCGATCCACAGGAAGGCACCTGGAGCGAGCCTGCTTCGATCAATGAATTGATGGAAATTGGCATAGGAAGGATTCCATGTAAGAGCGCCATTGAAGCGGATGGTATAGTCAATAAGATCATTCATTATCATACGAGCCGTACCTGTCTTGGAAAATGGAGAAATAAAATTTCTATTGTTTCGGATGATGAAGAAACGGATGGAAGTTTTACCGGCTTCATGTACGATGCAGACAGTATCGCGAAAAGTATTATAGAGAAGAAATTCCATGATTATACTGTTTCTAAAATCTATTTGGATGCATATATCCAGACATCAACACCGGATGGAGAAATCGCTCCCCAGGTGAATGAAGCGATCAGTCAAGAAATACAAAAAGGTGTTTTCATGATTAATTATATCGGGCATGGAGGCGAAACCCAGTGGGCTCAGGAAAATATTCTGAATATGACAGAAATAGGAAAATGGGAAAATTATGATAAGCTTCCGTTTTTGGTTACAGCGACATGCGACTTTGGCAGATACGATGATCCTGCTATAGTTTCAGG
>DATMOV010000196.1:0-9557 GCA_035568055.1 Cytophagaceae bacterium | reverse complement strand
TACTGATTCCATTACCTCTAAGCCTTTAGAAACGAAAATTAAAGTCATAGGTAAAGGCTCAAAGCAGGTCGTCGGAATTTTTAACTCGGATAAAACAGGTAAATTTCTTATCACTCTTGACGAAGGGAAAGATTATAATGTATTGATCGAAGCGGAAGGTTATGAGCCATTCAGCTACGCTACTGATCTTACCGAGCTGCAGGAGTATGGAGAGCTCAATAAAAGTGTGATGCTTAAACCTAAAAAATAATTCGTCTAGCTTTCGTTTCTGAGAATTTCTAAGGGCGGCTTATTCAATACTTCGCTGCTGTTCAATACCCCTATAAGTACAGTAAGCATTGTGCCGGAAATAAACAGTGTGAATGACGCGACGAGGTCAATGGTAAAATCCGCTTCCAGCGCGAACCTGGCAAAGCCCCAGCTTGCTCCCATAGCGAGCATAATTCCTGTTGCACAAGATATAGCTCCCAGAAACAGGTATTCCATCGTGGTAATTGTAAGAATTTGTTTTCTGCTTGCACCAAGAGTTCTGAGCAGGACACTTTCCTGTATTCTCTGATACTTGCTGATCATAATAGAACCGGCCAATACCAACATACCTGTAACAATGCTGAACGATGCCATAAATTCTATTACAAGGGAAACCTGATTAAGAATTTTTCTGACGGTATTTAAAATATAGGTCAGATCTACTACAGACACATTCGGGAATTTTTTGATCAGGGCAATCTGAAAATCAGCAGATTGTTTTACGCTTGAAGTTCTTGTAGCAAGAATGTGAAACTGTGGCGCGTTTTCAAGCACGCCTGATGGAAAGACCATCAGGAAATTACTTTGTATCTTTTTCCAGTTTACTTTTCTGATACTTCCTATCACTGTGTTAAGAACTGTTCCCTGTACATTAAAGCTAAGCTTGTCTCCAATGTCAACCTGCAGAGTTTTTGCATAACCTTCTTCAATGGAAATAAAAATTGTATCGGATGCTGAGCGGACAGGTTTGCCGATGATGCCTCTCAATAATTTTTCAGTGTCTGTAAGGCTGTCACGAAAGGTGACCCTGTATTCCCGGTTAAATATCCATTCGGGCATTGGGTGGAGACTGTCTTTTTCATACTCAGCTTTTGTTTTCCCTTTGATTTCATCCAGCCTCATCGTTACCATTGGTACCAGTTGAATCACGGGTAAATTATTTTTCTGAGTAAAGATCACGACATTATTTTTCTGATCAGGCTGAATATCGAAAAGGATCATATTGGGTTCATTGCCGGTTTCATTAACACTGATCTGGTTAAGGAGGATATTTTTTACAAAATATAAACTCGCGATGATCGCGATGCCAATGCCAATGGTAACCATAAGAACCAGGGTCTGGTTGTTGGGACGGAAAAGATTCGCGAAGCCTTGCCTGACAGAATATGAAGCAGAGACAGGAAGTATTTTTTTGACCACTTGCATCATGCTATATGCGATCAATGTTAAAATAATCAAACTTGCTGCGAGGGCAGTAGTAAAAATCAGAGATGTTTTATTGCTTTCTGTCTGGTACCAACCGAATAAATAAATAAATAGAATGATAAGCACATAAACAAGCCATTGCATCGGGTCTTTCCACGTATCGTTTTTTTCATAAGTAAAACGAAGAGTGAGTAATGGTGAAATTTTTCTTACAGACAACAGTGGAATCAGGGCGAATAGGATGGAAATTCCTGAACCTATGGCTAGTCCGGCAACAACGGCGCTCCATGAAATGATGAAGCCAGGCTCGATAATAAGAAACTGACCAAGAATTTTTGGGAGCAGAGCCTGAATTGCGCCGCCGAATATAACTCCAATCAATGAGCCGGTGAAGCCTATCATGATAATCTGGATCAGATAGATCATAAAAGCCTCAATTCCCTTAACACCCAGGCATCTCAAAATAGCTACAGAACTTATCTTCTCTTTAATATAAGCATGTACCGAACTCGCTACTCCCAGGCATCCTAACAGCAAGGCCACAAAAGCCAGCAGGTTCAAATAGCTGTTAAGGTCACCGTATGCGTTTGTCGTTCTTTTTTTAGTAGTGTCAACGGTATCTGCACTCAGCTTTTCTTTTTCAAGCCTCGGCTTAATATTTTCTGCCAGTTTATTTACATCTGTCTTCTGATCAAATTTGTAATAGAATTTATAGTTGATCCTGCTTCCCTTTTCGGCCAGCCCGGTTTGTGTGAGGTATTGTTCGGAAATATAGACTACGGGTGCAACTGTGGCAGCTATTCCCGCCTGTCCGGGAATTTTATTCAGCCGCCCTGTAATTTTGAATGACAGATTTCCTATCATGATCGAATCGCCGGGGCTGGCATTGAACTGTATTAATAGCGATTCGTCCAGCAAGGCATTGCGGCCTTTCCGGAGCTCGCTGAACGCATTGGCGGGCGTGGTTTCTATAGCTCCATAAAAAGGAAAATACCCGCGAAGAGCTCTTACATTGGCCAGCCGCAAGCTCTCATTTTTAGGAAATAATACCATCGAGGCGAAACTGCTTTCAGTGGACTGTTTACCGCCCAGGGAATCCAGAAATTTTCTTGTCAGCCCAGTGACGGGCTGCATACTATTGATCACCAGGTCGGCACCAAGCAATGTCTTAGCATCTTTATTTATCTTATCTTCCAAAGCATCACGGAAAGATCTTATACCAACCAGTGCGGAAATTCCGAGGACTATTGATGAAATGAACATCAGCAAACGCATACGATTTTTTCTCGCATCGCGCCATGCCATGATCATGAGCCAGAAAATTTTTGAGCGGGCTATCATCAGGCTATAATTTCTGAGGCTGAATCTGAAATGACAATTCCTCCTTTGAGTCTGAGAATACGGCTGGTCCTTTGAGCCAGTTCCATGTCGTGGGTTACAAGTATCAGAGTGGTACCGGCTTCTTTATTGAGGTCGAATAACAGGTCAGTCATCTTTATTCCGGTTTCTGAATCCAGATTACCGGTGGGCTCATCAGCAAATAATATTTTCGGTTTATTGGAGAATGCCCGTGCCAGAGAAACCCTTTGCTGCTCTCCGCCTGATAGCTGTGAAGGATAATGATGCTGCCTGGCAGCAAGGCCAACACGCTCCAGTAGTTCCATGGATTGTTTTTTAATATTGCTTTCTCCTCTCAGTTCCATAGGTACCATCACATTTTCCAGGGCGGTGAGTGTGGGGATAAGCTGAAAGTTCTGAAAAATAAATCCAACAGATTTATTGCGCACTTCGGCACGTTTATCTTCATTGAGATCATTCAGTCTGATGCCATTCAGTATCACAGTTCCTTCAGAAGCTCTGTCAAGACCGGCACATAGCCCGAGCAGGGTAGTCTTGCCGCTTCCGGAAGGTCCTATAATAGCAAAAGTGCTGCCTTCACCAATACGAAAATTTATATTTTTCAGCACAGCGAGTGAGTTATTGCCACTCTTATAAATCTTACTCAGATTTTGAACTTCCAGTACAGTACTTGTCATAATTATTATTGTAATTGTAAAACGGAATTTACTTAATTTAGATGCCTGGGAGAAATACCAGACTAATTATTTATGAGAGGATTTTTTAATGTTGAGATAATATCATTTGGGATATGCGTTTTTTTGCTCTGCTCATGTAATACCAAAACTTCTGAGCCGGAGAATAAAAATGATCAAAAGACAGTAAGAGATAATACACCAGAAGATACTATGAAAATTATTATGTGTTTTGGAAATAGCCTCACAGCAGGATATGGAGTAGATGTTAATGAAGCCTATCCGGCACTTTTGCAAAAAAAAGTTGATTCACTAGGATTAAAGTATAAGGTGGTCAATGCAGGCCTTAGCGGTGAAACCAGTGCTGGCGGGGTTAATAGGATTGATTGGGTTCTCAGGCAGAAGGTGGATATTTTTATCTTAGAGCTGGGGGCTAACGATGGTTTACGGGGGATCAATGTAAAAGTAACAAAGCAGAATTTACAACAGATCATTGACAAAGTAAAAGAAATTTCTCCCGGAACTAAGATTGTACTCGCTGGTATGAGAATTCCTCCAAGTATGGGAGATGCTTATACCAAAGAATTCAATAAGATTTTTCCTGATCTCGCGAAAAAAAATAATATAGCGTTAATTCCTTTTCTGTTGGATGGAGTAGGGGGAGAATCAAAATTTAATCAGGGTGATGGTATACACCCTACAGCTGAGGGGTATAAGATCGTGACAGAAAATATCTGGAAAGTGCTGAAAGAACAGCTCAAATAAAATAACATAAACTCCAAACTGACCTTGTTGGAGCTTTTCTTATACAAGACCGACAATTTATCTCCTGATCTCGATCACCGTACTCTTATTAAAGTAAGGATAGATTTCATTAATATCATTTGTCTTAAGAGAAATACAACCCCAGGTCCAGTTATTTTTCTGATCAATCGCGTAATCGCTGCCTTCGGGTACTCCATGAATGCCGACTTCCCCGCCAATGGTGGCATTTTGCGGTATCAAACCTTTTTTCTTCGCTGCATTATGCTTCTTCCATGAATCAGCGTTGGGGTAATCGATCCAAATAAATTTACTCCAGGAAGAATGCGGATATTTACTGATAATCTTAAACTTCCCTTCTGGCGTGCAGCGATCTCCTTCCCTGAGTTTATCACCAATCGGATTTGTGCCGAATACCACCTGATATGTTTTGATATTCAATGAATCATGCCATACCGACATTTTATATTTCGATTTGACAACAAGAAACCGGAGGGTTTGTGGGTTTATTTTTAAAGAGTCTACCAGAAATTTCAGGGATTTTTGGCTTTTAATGACAATTACAGAATCAGTGGTATGGCCTTCTCCATTTGAAAAAGTATAAGCAATAAACAGAAGGGTGATGAGTTGGATGACTTTCATGAGTTTATATTGTTTTCTTAGAAGTATGTTGAAATTGTTTGGCTTTAAAAATCATGAATGGATTGAAGGTACAAAGTTTGATCAATCATTCAATACAAAAATAAGAATTAACGATTGATTTCTGACGGAGCGATGGCAAGGAAGTTTGTTAATCTTATTTTTATTTTAGTTGTATTGCCTATATTAGAAGAATATTTTCTTAAAATGGATACAGGCAGCAAACATTCAGAGGAACTTCGGCAGCAGAAAGATGTGCAGGATGCATTAAAGGAACTTGATTCCAATTATCGCGAAAGGAAAAATCAGACACATCTTATTGCCAGTACAAGTGAACGGTTTTATTTGACTGTCTATATATCGATTTTTGTAGGACTGATAATTGTCCATTTTGCGTTTCACCTCGACCAGCTGAGAATAGAAGAGAAGTATCTGCCTATCATGCCCCATATTATTACAGGTGGCATATCGGTATCTTTGATACTCATAATCGGAAGCCTTATCAAGATATTATACATTAATGAGATCAGGGATAAAGGAACACGGTTTAATCTGACACGAGTTCTTCGCTTCTTTATCGGCACTATCCTTTTTCTTATAATCCTTTCAATTTTTTATGCCAATTGGTATACGGCAGTAGTTTCTCTCGGACTTTTATCTATTATTCTTGGTTTTGCTTTGCAGACCCCCATACTCAGCTTTATCGGATGGATTTATATAGTGATAAGAAGACCATTTAAAATAGGTGACAGAATACGGGTAGGAGATAATGAAGGGGATGTGATTGATATTGACTACCTGGATACTACCATGTGGGAAATTAAGGGTAACCTTAGCACAGATCATCCAAGCGGCAGAATCATAAGATTTCCTAATTCCAGTATATTAAATACTTCTATATTTAATTACTCCTGGGCATTGTTCCCTTTTATTTTTGATGAAATTATCTTTTATGTGCCTTATGATTCCGAGTTGGATGAACTAGCTACGATAATTAAGGAGATTGCGTCGGGAGAAATTGGTACAAACATTGGAAGTGAAATCAGGGACTACAAAATTATATTAAGGCAGGCTCATGTTGACGATAATAATATTGATGAAGGCCCGGAAATATCATTCAAGCCGGGAGATAATATGTGGTTACAGGCAATTCTTACTTACCCTGTTCATCCAAAAGACGAACGAAAGATCAAGACCCTGATCACTGAAAAAATCCTTCAAAGACTTAACTATAAAGGAAATATTTACTTCCCTTCCGGAAACGGAAGATAAATCCAGGCATATGAAACTATTGACTGCTGACCCGCTTTTTGTTTTGCTATTTCTCTCAGTATCTTTTTTCTCATCAGCGCAAAGTATAGATTTTGAGAAAGTAAATTATACATATACTCAACCGCCGCAAAATCCCTTTCCAAAAGGCACTAAAACCTACTCGATTAAAGTTAATCCGGGAAGTGTTAATTTCACCGGCAAAGGCTATAACTATAATATCGGGTACAATGTGGAGCAAGCCATAACACAGGATCTGTTAGTGAATGGTTATCAAAGAGTGTTTCCAGGGAGTACTGTTGCTCCTGATATTATTATGGAATATTTTTTTTCGGGTGTGGCTTTGGCCAGGCAAACAATGAATTCAAATACTCAAACCGTTAATGCACAGCCAGTAATAACCTATCATCTGGATTTGGTTTATTATTTTCCCGTTACTTTAAATCTAGAGGATAAAACAGGTACTGTAATACAAAATATTACCCTCATTTCCCCTAATGCTGAACACACGCTGAGATACCCCGAACAGCCTTTTAATGATTTTAAAGATAAATATCAATTACAAAGCAGCTTCTCGAGCAGTTCATTTAATAATTATGTCAATAACTATTTGCGCGATATGGCCCTTAATTCAGCTTCGTCATATATTCGTAATCACTTTGCATATTCAGATGTTACTGAGACCCTTCATCTTCCTTACATTGAATCAAAAAAATATAATTTTCCTCTGCTGGACTCATGTCATGCCAAATTGATGAAAGCCATAGCGCTCATCAATGCGAAAGGTTCCCAGGATCAGATAAAGAGTTTGTTAAATGGCGCGCTTGGTAATTCGCTTACGCTAGCAGCAGATTATGATCCAAAAAATAATAATGGCAAAGGTGTAACAGAGAAAATATCGGGAATTTGTGATTATAATTCGGCGATTGCTTTTATGCTACTTGATCAATATGACTTAGCCTTATCGAGCCTGCAAACTTCCCATGAGAAAATGGGGCATGGACACCTTGCGGCTTTGAAAAGTCTGATCGAAGATAAAAAGAAAAGGTTTATTGCCAATCAATAGTTACCCAATAGCTGCTGATTTCAAAGATTAAAATATGAAATAGTCATCCTCTTTCATTTTGGGGATAGCGGCACATCAATTCTTCTATGGATAATCATGAATCAAATTTTTGACAATAAAGCAATAAAAAGGCATAGTAATGATAAATTCATTACTATGCCTTTTTATTGGCATGACAATGTGATTAATTAAAAAATTAATAGCTATTACTTTTTTTTGTCTTCTTTACGGTTGAACCGTCATTTTTCATTTCTTTCTTTTTAGTTATTGTACTTCCGTTTTTATTTTGTTTTACCTTTTTACTCTTAGATGGTTTAGGTAAATTATCATTCGCATATAAACTTCCACTACTTGCAGCCAGAAATCCGGCAGTCGCAAGAATCATCAGTATCTTCTTCATAAACTTTATTTTTTATTCTACTTATAAAACAGATAGGAGGCCTTAATAGTGCCATAACCCTAAATACATAAAAAAATCCAGGGGATAACTCTTAATAAAAAGTCATAAACAAAAAAAGTCCTGCTTAAGTAGGGCTTTTTTTGTTTTCGGGGCATACGCCCTGATTTACATATTTTTTTTATTGTTATACTCTTTGTTTCCCTTATTCACCTTCATTTTTTTTGTTGCTTTATTATGGGTTGCATCGTAAGCCCCATGTTTTATTCCTTTTTCAGATTCATTAAGCCCTTTTTTTGTTTCATGGGTAACTTTATTATGAGTTACTTTTTTCTTCCCCGGACCAGGTGTTACAGTTCCTGCGATTGTTCCAGCAGTAACGATACCTGCAAGAAGCAGTGACATTATTATCTTCTTCATAATTTACCTCCTTTAATCAACTCCTATATTTTACTTCTTTAACACTTTATATTAAATTAACACTTTTCAGTGTAAGGATGTTTATTTACCTTTAGAGAACAGAAAAGTTTGATTTTTTTCAAAGTTTGGTATAAAAAAATGAGAACATAAAACTGATTTTCAGACTTATGTGAACGATAATTAAATAAGTTGCGTTATTGAATAAGTCATAATTATTTAATCCTAACAATTAATATTTAATCCTAACAATTAACAAAATGACAAAAGCAGATATAATCGCTCAAATCGCTGACAAAACCGGGATAGATAAATCGGAAGTTGGCAATGTTGTGGAGGCTTTCATCAGCACGGTTAAAAATTCCATGGCCAATGGCAATGATATTTTTATCAGAGGCTTCGGAAGTTTTATTAATAAAAAGAAGGCGCAGAAGATAGGCAGGAATATATCCAAAAATACCGCTATCGTTATTCCGGAACACTATGCTCCAAAGTTTAAGCCTTCACCTGAATTTGTTGATATGATAAAAGATAGCAAAAAGATTACCGGTAAAAAATAATTTTATCTTTTGCTGGAAGATCCTGAAATTCGTAAGCAATTAGTTTTTAGCAATAACTTAAATATATCCTGCTATTTTATAGGAGAGCATTCCTAGAACTTCATGAAATAATATTGTCCATTTATTAAGTGCTCTTTCAGATGGGAATATCAACGAGGCAGGAGTAAAAACGGTTTTATGTGAGTTGAAATCCGTAGAAAAAACATCCGTTTTAAGCCCGGCTTTATTAAAGCATAGCCTGGCTCTCCTCATGTGATAAGCAGAAGTGATAAGCAGGGCTTTGCCATTAAATTTTCTTTCCCCCAGGTATTTTTTACTGAAAACCGCATTTTCCCGGGTATTGACTGATTTATCCTCTATCAATAAATCAGTTAAAGGGACTTCACAAAGTCTGAAAATCTCAGCAAGTTCAGCCGCTTCTGAGATGGTATCTCCCAAAAGTCTTCCGGATCCACCGGTGATCAGTATTTTCCTGATTTTTCCTGTTCTGTATAATTGAAGTGTATGAAGAACCCTGTCTGATCCTTTGTCCAGATATACCCTATCTCTTGGCTCATGCTCTGAGGCTATCCCTGTAAGTACAATACCTATATCATATTGAGGAAGTTCAGAAATTTTTGTCGCTGGTATTTCCCATACTTTTATAGCTTCGTTAACGATAAACTCATTGCTGAAAAAAATAAGCAGAATGATACCTGTAAGGAAAAGCTTTTTTTTTCTTTGTTGATTTTTACTAAAAAAAGCGAAAATTAAGATCACGCTGATCCAAAATAACGGTAAACAGAAATAGAATAAAGTTTTTGAAAGGATAAAAAACATCGGTATAGGTTTGAGCAGTGCTTATTTATAAGTACTCTCAAAAATAAGAGGAAAAATCAGAAGTCTGTTTGTACTTCAGAAATTAATCCAAAGGGCAAAAGAAATAATTTTAATATAACCCAATGAAAAACCATTGGAAA
>DATMOV010000195.1:0-5782 GCA_035568055.1 Cytophagaceae bacterium | reverse complement strand
AGCTCATAACGATAGTGGCACCCGTACTTTCTGAAGGAGATTGAATAATTAGTGAAGTATCAACTTTTTTTGATTGAAGCTCTTTTAAAATCAGCTCTCCGAACATGTCTTTTCCTATCTTACCTATAAAGCCCACCTTTGACCCGAGAGAACTTAAATTGCTGGCAAGAATAGCGGATGAACTACCCAATACCAGAGACATATCTTTGGCGATCTTTTCTTTGCCCATTTCAGGAAAAGATGTGATCTGGTCCAGGATCAGGTCCACATTTAACTCTCCTACAACAAGTATGTCATATTTTTTACCAGACATAGTTTTTGACCTTTATATACATTCGAGGCGTTTACTGAACTATTTCAACATAATGCTATACTTAGTTGGAATAATTAAAAACAATCTCCAAAATAGATAGTCACCTTTTCATACAATACACTTTTTCCTTACTGATGGCTTTCTTTGACAATCCTGTTCAAATCATCTTTTGAGAGTATTATATCTACAGACGGATTAGGACATACTACCAGCATGTATTTCCCCTTCGTATTATAAGCTTTCGACATTGGAATATGGATATATAGTAACTCCTTTTACTACTCTTGATATATTTCCACTGACAGAGGGCTCGTCAGGATGTAAGCCGACGTTAATACTTTTATAAAAACCCAGAATCTGAGATGGTACAATACTGCAAACAGCGAGCATTATTTCATCCAATAGTTCTACACCAGGTAATTCTATCATCTCATCCATAAATTCTTTTTCATCTCCAGCTTTTCCTATTCCCAATCTGAATATTCCATCTTGTCTTTCATGAATTTCTTTTACAAGATCATATTCATATCTGCGGGCATGCTCATCATTGCAGAGGTGATAAACTATAAGAGAATTCTTATCTATTACAGCTTTTGGACCATGCCTGAAACCCAGATATGAATCATGCTTGCCAACTACTTTCCCATCACTTAACTCCTGCACTTTAAGGTGCGCCTCCCTTGCTATTGCCTTTAAAGGCCCTGAGCCAAGAAAAATAGCCCTGTTGAAATTCAAAGAAGCTATCTCCTTTATTTTAGACGCGTGATTATTAATAATATACTCGCCTATAGAAGACAGGATTTCTACTTTTGACTTAAGCGCATTTATTTCATTGAGTCTTGCAATAAGAATTCCTGAAAGCAGCATTGCCGTGAAGCTGCCTGTCATGGCAAGGCTTTTATCGTTAGAGGCTGGAGGCAGGACAAAACAAAAAGCATTTTCCTTCTTCGGCTCTAAAGCAAGTTTTCCTTTCCCATTGCATGTAATGATCAGATGATATACTTTATTACATATCTGATTGGCAATATCAACAGCACCGACACTTTCGGGACTATTACCTGAACGAGCGAATGAGATAAGCAAGGTTGGTCTTTCTTTATGCAAATAATCATCCGGGAAAGAAACTATATCAGTTGTATGCACTGCCCTCGTGCATTTTGAAGTATATCTTTTAAAATAACTTTCCAAAGCTTCTCCAATAAAACCTGAAGTGCCCGCACCTGTCAGAACGATGTCAAGGTTATCCTCAGAAAGTATATTTTTCATAAAAAGCGAAAGATCGTTTTTTACATGAAACAACCTCTTCCAGGTGTCTGACCATAGTTCAGGCTGGCCGGATATTTCACAGGCGGTAAATATAGATTTGTTCTTTAATAACCAATCCTCTGAAATTCCTAGTATTCTTTTTTCTTCTTTCATTTTACTATTTCTTTTGAAGCCATTTATATAATTGACTATTTATATTGATCATTTGCATAACCATACATGCTAATTATCTAATAACATTCTTAATATAAATAGACATGTAAAGCACACACAACAAATATAGATTATTTTATTTAAATATGTAATAAAGACACAACTATTAAATAGGAGGATTATATTAACACAACTGCACACCAAATATTTAGTGCAATAATTGTGAGGGTTTATAAAATAGGGATTACGATTAGATTATTGATCTTAAGTTTCTTACTGATAGTACCCCAAGCAGAAGCTATATAGAGAAGCTGAGAAATTAGTAGAGAGGGGAATTTTTTTGAACTATAGTTTCAAGAAAATTAAATACTGGCCTATTTTATGTAAAAATATAGAGACGGCGAGAAATCATTTGCCAGAAACAAAAATTGGAGTGGAATTATAACTCACAGTAGAATTATTATGTTCCATTTATTTAAGAGTCTCAATTTTACGCAACCATCAATAATGAATTATAAATTGTAGCTAAATCCTTGTGATTTCAATCGGTTATATTCTTTTTTATCGAATTTATATAGAGTAGCACCTATGTGTGCTCCTTTTCTTACCTCTTTTAGTTCTGTTAAGATGCCCATTGAAAGAATTTTCCTTCTAAAGTTTCTACGGTCAAGATCTTCTTCGAGAATAATCTCATACAAGTTTTGTAAGTCCGTAAGAGTAAATTTAGTGGGTAGCAATTCAAAACCAATCGGTCTGATTGCCATTTCTTTTTTGAGGGTATTTAAAGCTGCTTGAAAAATTTCTGCGTGATCAAACCCAAGTTTTGGAATTTTATTTATTTCAAACCACTTTGTTTCGCTGGCGTGCCATGATGGTTTTAATTTTTGATTCGTGGAATCTATTAATGCATAATATCCCACTGTTATTACACGCGATATAGGGTGCCTATCAATTTTGCTAAAAGAATGAAACTGCTCTATATAAATATTCGATACTCCAGTAAGCTGTTCGAGAACCCTTGTAGCAGCTTCGTCTAAAGTTTCACGCCTTTCCATAAACCCTCCAGGTAAAGCCCATTTACCTGCTTCCGGTTCTGATCCTCTTTTGATCAGAAGGACTTCCATTTTTTTTCCATCAAATCCAAATATTACACAATCTGCCGTAATTGAAGCAACTGGTTCAAGATATTGTAATTTCATAAATAATTATGTTGAGTATATGCGGTTTCAAGTGACAAATGTAATTTTTCCGCGTGATTTATTTCATTCAAAAGTAATTCATTGGGCGTTAAAAATCCATATTTTTTTTTGCCTGTTATGAAAAACTGTTAAACTACTGATTTTAATTTCATTATCATCCAAATAATGAAGAACAATTTGAATGGATGCTAAACGTATATCTTGAAAATCCGTGTATTAGGCTCATTCCTTATTGAATATATTGATTGTTAAACCCAGACCAATAGGGTTTTAAATGACAATTTTCACATAATTGTAATTGAGCAAGTTAAATAAGCTATTTATTTTCTAATGTAAGCTATTTATTTTCTAATGCATAATCTGGGTTAAATAACTGAAGAGGACATAATAAAATGCAACAAAGCACCAAGGATGATACAAATGGATATGTTTGAAAAAAGAAGAGGTGTGTTTTTAAAACTATAACAAAAACCTTCTAAAAATTAAGTGGGTAAAACTTTTTTGTTTTTTAGTTTTATCGGTTAACAGTACTACTTTATATAAGGTCTAATAATTAATTCACATTCGATAGATATAATTACCGTAACAATCAATTAGTTATGAAATCTATTTGTGAAATTTTTATTTAGCATCAATATATATAAAGTGTATGATTTAACTTATTAAAACCCGTTATTGGTTCCCATGTTTTTTCGTTAGCCAGTCGAATACTATACTCTGGTCTATTCTTCAGACTCTCATATTTATCAGGAAGGTTAAGAAGTAATTCATACTCTCCTGCAGGAAAATCTGTTTTAACCTTAAAAGATCCTTTAAGTATGATAGCGCCACTATACCACTTTCGAATATCGGTATTAAAATTAAATTTGTGAATATATCCGGTGGATTTTTCACGCATAAGCAATTCAACAGATCTTGTTTTAAAGGGACACGCATAACCTGCATTTTCAAGCTCAATATGGATATTGAATTCTTTACCTCTTTCAATACTTTCCGGATAGGTGCCATTTTTTAATATGATCCTATAGCCCAGCTTCCTTCCAATATTTTTTATACACCCTCCTTCAGCCCAGTCATTATTTACTTCATTATTAAAATCCGCATTCAGATAGCTGTAATGCATGTCCTTGAATTCCTGCTGAGCTTTCCCCTGAGGTTCACAATCATTTTGAGGACTATATCCGTCACTACAAGTTTCACCACCGACCACTACATAGCGACTATCTTCTGATAGATATTTTCTTAATGGAACAATCGCAGAAACAGAAGCCGTGGCTGAATTACCATAGTCAGTATAAGTACCGAAATCATCTTCGCTGGCAAGAAAACAATCGTTATGAAAACCGATCCTTGCTTTTTCAGAATCAGTGAACGCTTCAGATTCTTTAAGAGCAGAAGCGGAAACTGTAGAATGAATTCCATATACATATCTTTGTTTGATCTGGGGATATCTCACCTGCACCATAATGTCCTTAGGTACAGCATTCAATAAAGCTTTCAAAACTTCAAATCTATCCTGCCAATCATTATCAAACAATTTTCTATGAGTGGCATTAATTGATGCGTCACCAAAAAAATCAGTGTAATAGTTTTCTCCCCAGACCCCAATAAATCCCATTTGCAGGCAGGCAATCACATCTGCGTTTTCATTCAGAATAGGTTTTAGTTGTTCTATATGCTTAAGTACAATTTCTTTCCTGGCATCGCCATATGGAGGACAGGCAAAACCTGTAGGACAACTTCCTGGAAGGGGTGAAATAGTATAAGTAAACCGGGGTATTAGTTTTACTCCTGCTATACGGGCTGTCTGAAAATCTCTACGGATGTATTCAAGAATCTTATCGTCCAGAATAGAATTCTGAAAACTATCTAATACGAAATATCGAAATACAAGAGTACTTACAACTTTATATTTCCCTTTTACAACATCTTGAGGACTATGATAACTCCTAAGGGTATTCTCTGAAAGCAAAACATAATGATCGGCGTGAGTATCTGTGTACCTGTAAAAACCTCTTTCAGGATTGGGGAAATCTTCATCGCTGGGTTGGTAAGTGATTCGAGATTCTTTATCACTAATCATACAACCACCATTAATTATTAAAAGCAAAATCAAAGTAATTATTTTCATCTCAATAAGTTTTAGACAGAACAGTTGTCAATTCAATACATTTTTCCAGATTGCAATTTTTACCAGAAGATTCCATAAATCACAGCCAGTATAATCAGAATAATCACAGCAGATACATTGAAGACCGTATCTGTTTTGAAGAGATCTTTTGTGAAATGTATAGATTTAAGGTCTCTTTCCTGTTTCTCGGAAAGACTGATCAGAATCATCATTCCTGATAAAATCAGAAATATATAACCCATTCTATCGAGAAATGGGATGGCATATAACTGAGGAATGAAATAAAATAACAGGGAGATAGGCAACGTGAGTATAGCTATCCAGAAAGCGCCATTTGCAGTGGCTCGTTTCCAGAATAATCCGAAAATAAAAATCACAAAAATGCCAGGGCTGAAAAATCCTGTGAATTCCTGGATAAATTTAAAACCACCACCAAATTTCGAAATATTAGGTGCCACCAACGCACCAATGATCAATGATACTGCAGTAGTTATTCTACCAATAGTTACCAGACTATGCTCAGATTTATCTTTTCCAAAAAACGGTTTATAAATATCCATTGTAAAAATCGTAGCAATACTATTTGTCTTAGAGCTTAAAGAACCTACAACGGCTGCTACCAATGCGGCAAAACAGATGCCCAAAACACCAGGGCGAAGAAATGTTTTCAGAAGCCATGGATATACTTCATCCTGATGATCAATAGGAGCCATTAATCCG
>DATMOV010000194.1:0-7088 GCA_035568055.1 Cytophagaceae bacterium | reverse complement strand
AGCTCATAACGATAGTGGCACCCGTACTTTCTGAAGGAGATTGAATAATTAGTGAAGTATCAACTTTTTTTGATTGAAGCTCTTTTAAAATCAGCTCTCCGAACATGTCTTTTCCTATCTTACCTATAAAGCCCACCTTTGCCCCAAGGGAACTTAAATTGCTGGCAAGAATAGCGGATGAGCTACCCAACACCAGAAACATATCTTTGGCGATTTTCTCTTTGCCTATTTCAGGAAAAGATGTAATCTGGTCCAGGATCAGGTCCACATTTAACTCTCCTACAACTAATATGTCATATTTTTTACCAGACATAGTTTTCGTTTTTTTTATTTCACATTTGAGCCACATTTAACTCAATTATTTCAAACGCATAACAAGATACTTAGTTGGAATAATCAAGTACGACCTCCGAAATAGTGGCTTGTCTAAATAAATTCTCCACATCAGTTTCATATAATAATCCTAAGTCTTCCCTCATGCAATTTGCTGATCCGCAAGCTGCTCCTAATTTTGCCATTTTCCGGATATCATATTTTCTTACAAACCCTACGGCTATTCCGGCTGTTAAGCAATCGCCGCTTCCAACCGCACTCAAAACCTTATCAATCTTACAGGAAGCATGAACAAAATTTTCTCCTTTAGACAGATAAAGTCCTTTTGCTCCATCTGTAACAGCTGCATAAGTTGTAAACTTAGCGAGCTTTGCTGCTGCATCTTTTACATTTTCAGTTTTAAAAATAGCGGTGGCTTCCGATTTATTAAGATGTACCATAAATGGGTTACTCCTTACTGCATTTTCAAATTGTATTCCTGTACAGTCCAGAAAGGTTGCTTTGGAATGTGCGTTCGCTTGCCCGATGAGCCTGGCATACCCATCAGCAGGAGCGCCTTGCGGCCATGATCCGCTCATGCAAACACATTTTGCCTCATCCAATAATAATTCAAAACATTCATAAAAAGCATTGGTCTCATTTTCTGAAAGCACCGGGCCAACGCCAAGCAATTCTGTATCGTTAAATTTTCCTTCTGAGCTAAAAGTATAACAGCTCCTCGACCATTGATTGACGATAGGGCCAACGCATGTTAGATTGGAGTATTTTTGACATTCCTGTTTAATCCATGCCCCGGTCGGACCGCCCCAGAATCCAAGCAAGATCACTTCTTCTCCCATCTCTGCTGCGGCAAGAGCCACATGCACTCCTTTTCCTCCTGGAAAATGGCTTTCTTTGACAATTCTGTTCGAATCTCCTTCAATAAAATTTTTGACAGAAGCCAGAATATCCACGGAAGGATTAGGGCATACTACCAGCATGTATTTCCCCTTCGTATTATAAGCTTTCGACATTGGAATAATATGGATATATGGTAACTCCTTTTACTACTCTTGATATATTTCCGCTAACAGAGGGCTCATCAGGATGTAAGCCCACGTTAATGCTCTTATAAAAACCCAAAATCTGAGACGGTACAATGCTGCAAACAGCGAGCATGGTTTCATCCAATACTTCTATACCGGGTAATTCTATCATCTCGTCCACAAATTCTTTTTCATCACCAGCTTTTCCTATTCCCAATCTGAATATGCCATCTCGCCTTTCATGAATTTCTTTTATCAGGTCATATTCATATCTGCGGGCATACTCATCATTGCAGAGATGATAAACTATAAGAGAATTATTATCTATTACAGCCTTTGGACCATGCCTGAAACCCAGATATGAATCGTGCTTACCAACTACTTTCCCATCACTTAACTCCTGCACTTTAAGGTGCGCCTCCCTTGCTATTGCCTTTAAAGGCCCTGAGCCAAGAAAAACCGCTCTGTTAAAATTTAAAGAAGCAATTTCTCTGATTCGCGGCGCATGGTGGTTAATAATATATTCTCCTGCAGAAGACAGGATTTCTACTTTTGACTTAAGCACATTTATTTCATTGAGTCTTGCAATAAGAATTCCTGAAAGCAGCATAGCCGTGAAGCTGCCTGTCATGGCAAGGCTTTTATCGTTAGAGGCTGGAGGCAGGACAAAACAAAAAGTATTATCCTTCTTCGGCTGTGATGCAAGTTTTCCTCTTTCATTGCATGTAATGATCAGGTGATATACTTTATTACATACCTGATTGGCAATATCAACGGCACCGACACTTTCCGGGCTATTACCTGAACGCGCGAACGAGATGAGCAAAGTTGGCCTCTCTTTGTATAAATAATCTTCAGGGGAAGAAACTATATCTGTACTATGCACTGCTCTGGTAGATTTTGAAGTATATCTTTTAAAATAACTTTCTAAAGCTTCTCCAATGAAAGCTGAACTGCCAGCCCCTGTTAGGACGATATCAAGGTTATCTTCAGAAAGTATATTTTTCATAAAAAGCGAAAGATCGTTTTTTACATGAAACAACCTCTTCCAGGTGTCTGACCATAGTTCAGGCTGGCCGGATATTTCACTTGCAGTAAAGATAGATTTGTTCTTTATCAACCAATCCTCTGAAATTCCTAGTATTTTTTTATCCTCCTTCATCTTTTTATTTCTTTTGAATTGTTTAAACTTATGTAAATATAAAGAAAATAAAACTAAAAACAAAGATTTTGAAAGAATTTATTGTAGGGTTTTTAAATACTAAAAAGACTATGAAAGTTAGTTGCCTATGAATAGTTAAAAAACGGCTTTTAATTGTCAATTTCCTTTCTTTTTTAGTAGGTTTGCATACAAAATCATTGTTTTTATGGGAGAAAATCATAGAATGACCACGGCAGAAAGAAGATCGATTATTTTAAGAAAGCTGGAAGAAAACGATCAGGTAAATGTGGTCGATTTAAGCAAGATTTTTCATGTAAGTGAAGTAACGATCAGAAATGACCTTGGCAGTCTGGAAGAAAAAAACCTTTTGGTAAGAGCAAGGGGGGGGGCTATTAAAGCAAGCGTTATAAACAGAGATGTAAAACTTTCTGAGAAAAATAAAAAGAACCTTAAAGAGAAAAAGGCAATTGCAAAACTTGCTGCAACTTTAATCAAAGACGGAGACACTGTTTTAATAGATTCAGGCTCTACTACCGAAGAAATCGCAAAGGAACTTGTGGATATAAAAGAATTAACCATCGTAACCAATGCCTTAAATATCGTGTCGCAATTCACAGACAATCCTGACATTACTGTAATTGTACCTGGCGGAATATTAAGACATAGTTCTTTTTCACTGGCAGGTAATACCTCAGAACAAAATCTGAATGAATATTATTGTGATAAGGTTTTATTAGGAGTGGATGCCATAGATGTGCGTCACGGAATTTTCACCCCTCATATAGAAGAAGCGAATCTTAATAGAGCAATGATCAGAATTTCACAAGAGGTAATTGTTGTAACGGATTCTTCCAAGTTTAACAAAAGAAGCTTAACAAAAATAGCTGATATCACCGCTGTTCATACTATAGTTACTGACAGCGGATTAACTGCGGATCTTAGAAAAATATTGGAAGATCAAGGCATTAGGGTAATCATAGCCGAAGTCTAAAACACGAAATTATTTCAGGCTCTCCTGATTATTTTCAATTATTTAAGCCATTCATAATAATTGACTACTTTGTTTTTTGCATAATCCTGAATTAAAATATCAGGATTAAAATTCAGCAAATCAAAAGTAGACTCTGACTTAGAAAAAAAACTGATCCTGTAATTTAATGGTTTCAGTTCTCTCGCTATCTTTTTTTGCATTACAAGATCATCCTCCTGGATGAACACTTTGAAAGAATTCGCTGTTTTCATATTTATAATTTTATATTTAATTTCTTTTTATCTGACTGCAGGAGCTGATCCACACTGATCTACTCTTTTCAGAAACTCTTTTAAGCTTCCGGACTTAGCTCCAGCCCATATTTTCTCTGCGAGTACCGCCTTAGGCTCAAATGCATTTCCCTCAAACCATTCATCTGTATGAAACTCCGCTTTGTCCGCCCATATACATACTTTAAAACCCATGATGTTCTTTCCTTCTTCAGGTTTCCACTGCTCATATATTTTTTTGCAGTCAACAAGACCATATCCCGAAGCGTCTACCAAACCTGGACTCACATATAATTCTTCCTCCGGTGTGATGATCACTTTATAACCATCTTTAATGATCTCATCCTGATTAGGCTTGTTCCATACATTAACTACAATATCTTTAGAAGGTTGTATACTCGTCTTGTTTTTATTGAAGCTCCACCAATTCCAAATCTGCGTATGTTTGCCATACGATTTTATCTGCTCATTCACTTCATTCAGCCATTCGATAAAAATATCTCCAGGCTGGGTGTATCCTTTCGCATTCATAGCTGCGACTAACTCAGGACACATTAATTTTTCAGGATCATATTGGTATTCATCCCCACCTACATGAAAATAGGGAGCGTCAAACAGAGGTATAAACTCATCCAGCAAATCTTTAATCCACTTCCTCACTTCAGGCCTCGTAATATCAAGTGTCCATGCTTTGCCGGCATTGTTGGCTTCATCACCCTGCCATCTGGCTTTTCTCATGGACTCACATTTAAACCCAAGGCTCGGATTGAATTCGGAGATTGCCGTGGCATGAGCGGGTAGATCTATCTCCGGCACAATCATCACATGATATTTTTTCGCGACATCCTGTAGTCTTCTGATATCTTGTTTGGTATAAGATTCTTTTGCCCCCAGCCCTGGATATTTATCACTCTTTAATCTGAAAGCAGACCACTCTGTAAAATGCAAATGCAATACATTCATTTTATACCAGGCAAGTTGCCTGATGGTTTTTTCCAGATAGTCCATCTGAAAATATTTTCTCCCCACATCCATCATAATGCTTCTGGTGGGATAATTCGGATAATCCACTCCCCTGCCTTTCTCTATACTCTTTCCTGACTGGTTGAATATTTGAAGTAAGGTTTGAGTACTATAAAAAATTCCCTGATTATTGGCAGCCTTTATTATTATTGATTCACCTGCCTCCAGAACATATCCTTCATCTCCATATATTTTTTCTTTATTATCAACAGTAAAAAAAATATCCCCGGGCTTATATTTTGTCGCCTCCAGAACTATAGGTTTCAAGCTCGTAACAGACTTCAGGTCTTCCGCAAATAATTCTACCGTTTCTTTCAACTCTGAAGAATAATTTTTATCGATGATAATCTTGAAATTATTATTTAAAGAAAGATTTCCTCCTGAAGGCTTCCACTCTCTAAGGGCTGGAACTATATTCGATTGAGCGGAAACATGATTATATGCTGATGCCCGAAGGATCAGGAAGACAAAAAATAAAAAATGTATTAGCTGGTTAAATATTACTTTCATAAAATATATACTGCATTTAAAATATTATTTTTTTGTCAGCTTCACAATACTTTCAGTATTGCCATCCGAAATCTGTACCAGGTAAAATCCCTGAGGCAGATCTTCCACTTTGATGATAAAGCCTCCATTTGAGTTTTCCTTGATTTGAGCATTCTTCAAAACTTCTATACCCTGGCAATTATATACCCTGATTGCTATTTCTCCTTTTCCCTGACGTACTGATATATTCAAATCCGCTTCAGCCGGATTAGGAAAAACAACAACATTCAAATCATTATTATAAGGATAATTTAATGAAGTCAAAGAACATGCACTATTAGGCGGTGCAGCCGTATTAACGGATGCCGGAGCTAATCCCTCCCAACCAATCCAATCATGAATAGCAGTTCCACTAAAAGAAGCATGTACTCCTAACAAAGAAGTATGGGCCGGTATTTCATCATTAAGAACATGCGTTTTACTGTTTTCTCCCGGTGTATCACAATAAGATACATATTGCGCCACTCCGCAATGAGTCTCAAGTGCGGATAATATTCTTGGGCGGCTACCCACAGCAAGTCCATCTGCATAAGCAAGAGGATCTTCACACATCAGTGTTACTTTACTCTGAACATTCGTATGATAAGACATAATTACATACTCATCAACATAATCCATCAAATGCTTAAATAATGCTTTCGTCACTCCATTATAGGTTGCATACAGAGGTGTATTCTGATTATTCACAGCACCATTTGTCCAGTTTACTCCGGTTATCCATGGCATTATTGAAACACTATATTCAATGCCGGCATTATGGCACAAAGCTGAAGCAGTTTTTGTTTGTTTTACAAAATCCGCCATCAGGCTATCTCTGTCCTGCTTTTGAGTACTTTTCCAGATTCCTGAACCAGTTGTGCTGAGCTGGCCATCAGAATACCCCCAATGAAAGACATCCGCGGTACCACAGCCTGAACTCGACTCGTACACCTGAAATTCATTGTCTCCATTGAAACCCACGAATTTTTCCTCCGGAAGACTAAGGGAATTGTAATTAATTACTGCTTGAATGTTATTATAATATTCCGCGGGTCCGCATAAATCGGAAAAATATCCTCTCCATCCATCCATACCCCAAACACGAATATTATTACACGAAGCCTTTGATATAAAAACTTTGACGGTGGCAGGAGCTGTAAGCGCGGAACCGGCTATATACATGTACAGATCTGTAATACCTGAATTAAGGCACTCATCAATAAGTTTATTCTCTTCGGTCACGATTCCAATAATATTATCAGTATCCCATACCCACATTGGCCTCCGGTTTGCATGCGCTTCTTGCAGATTAGATAGAATAATTATAGACAACATCAGTACAATTATTCTCATGACAGCAAAATTTAAAGTTTAACTTATTTGTTGTTTACTTTATAAGCCTCATTTTTTCAATCCAACTCACATCAATATTTTTATATATTCTATGAATGTTATAAACAATATATTTATGACAGATAAGATGATCTATCTGTTTTTTATCAAAAATATTTTTTTAGACGCCGCCTCATTTCCTGAAATCACCCGAATAATATAGGCTTCTGTATTTACGCCAGGATAATTTACTATGAAAGTATTCAAGCCTTTATCAAGGTCATGCGCTTCAGTATGAATTTGCTGACCCAGTAAAGTATATATGGCGATCGTGCATGAGGCAGCATCATTCACTACATTCACAATAATATTATCATTACTTAGATGCACATTCATAAAGCTAAGTTCTTCACCGCATCCTGCGT
>DATMOV010000193.1:0-2917 GCA_035568055.1 Cytophagaceae bacterium | reverse complement strand
CAGAGCGGATAGAAACAGTTTCTTTGTTTTTATTAGGAACCTCAATACCTATGGTTCCTTTTCCCGGAATCGGGGCTATGATACGTATTCCCAGGGCCGCCAGACTTAATGCGATATCATCCTCAAGGCTTTTGATTTTGGAAATCCGTATTCCGGCATCTGGAACTATTTCATAAAGCGTAACAGTCGGTCCAATGGTAGCTTTTATACTGGCAATGCCTATATTATAATGCGATAATGTTTCAACGATCTTATCCTTATTGGCCTCCAGTTCTTCCTTGGTCACCTGTACCTTGCTTGGTTCGTATTCAGTGAGCAGGTCTAATGGCGGGTACTTGTAGGTTGACAAATCAAGTGTAGGGTCGTAGTTCTCAATCTTTTTATCAGAAACAATTTTTTCTTCTTCGACCTTCTCGATCTTCAGGTCAAAATCATTTTTGCCATTTGATTTAATGACTTCCGGGATGAAATCTTTAATGATTATTTTTTCTTCCTTAGGCTCAATCTTTGCCGGCTCTTTTACTTTTATCTTTTCATCCACTACTTTTACCGACCATTCTTCAGTAAGTTCTTCTTCGGCTGTATCAGTTTGCAATATCAGGTCTTTATTATTTTTCTTTAGATCAGAAAACGTGTCTGGGATTATCTCATCCACTTTAGGCGTGGAAGAAAAACTGGTGATGTTGAAGAAATAAACGGAGAAAGCAATCAGGCAGAAAAGAATAAGGAATGGGGTTCCCCAGCCAATGAATGCATTGATAATGTTCGCCATCTCATACCCTATTCCCCCGCTGAGGTAACCCAATGTAGTTTCCCCGCCGATCATTAACACGATATACCCAAGGCTCAGGCTTATCAGAAAAATAAAAAACGCGCTAAGGATAATGGTTTTTGAAATAGAGATAAGCTCCGTTTTAAACACAATCCTGTAGCCTACAATAAAGAAGATCGGGATAAAAAGAAAAGCCGCGATGCCAAACCATCTGAAAATAAAGAAGTAAGAAACAAAGGCACCCGTAATTCCAATCCAGTTCTGCACTTCCTGGCCTGATTCTTTAATATTGGTATTAAAAATACTTTCTACCACACTCTGATCATATTTACCAGAAAACATATAAGATACGAATGCAAAAGTCAGGCAGAAGGAAGAGAGCATAATAAAAATGCCCAAAATATTGTGAAACTTCGGGTCTTTCAGAAAATTCAGGTTAAACTTAAAACCTTCGTTTTTTATTTTATCTCCCTTTTCAGCCTTTTCCTGTTTCCCCTTACTTTTCTTATAAGTATTCTCTCCCATAGATTCAATTTATGCAAATTTAATCCAGTTTTTTCAATAAAATTATCTTACGGATGAAAATTATGGGGTTTTAAGCTTATCGGTTTGAACTGGATTTCAAAATAGCTTTATTAATTCTTTTGATCAGCGCAGGCCCTTCATAAATAAATCCTGTATAAAGCTGAATCAATGAAGCTCCCGCAGCAAGCTTTTCCAGAGCATCTTCTTCAGAATGTATTCCGCCGACTCCGATAATAGGAAAAGCTCCGCCTGATTTTGTATGAAGATAGCGTATCACCTCGGTGGATCTTTGAACGAGAGGTTTTCCGCTCAGGCCCCCCATACCGGCCTGCGCAACTATTAATTTATCTGTCAGCAATCCTTCCCGGCTTATTGTGGTGTTGGTAGCAATAACGCCGTCCAGCTTCACCTCTTTTATTATTTCAATAATATCATCCAGTTGCTCATTGCTAAGATCGGGAGCAATTTTTAAAAGGATGGGTTTGGGGTTTGATTTAAGCGCATTTTTTGACTTAATATGAGAGAGCAGTGTTTTTAACGGCTCTTTCTCCTGCAAAGCTCTTAAGCCTGGGGTATTTGGAGAACTTACATTCACTACAAAGTAATCTACATAATCAAACAAAGCTTCAAAGCAGATTTCATAATCTTTGATGGCCTCTTCATTAGGGGTGAGCTTATTCTTTCCAATATTTCCACCGATTATTACTTTTGACTTACGGTTCTTTAACCTTCTTATTGCTGATTCTACTCCTTTATTATTAAAACCCATTCTGTTGATCAATGCCTGATCTTTTTTAAGGCGAAAAAGCCTGGGTTTGTCATTGCCTGGCTGAGGTTTTGGAGTAAGGGTGCCGATTTCTATAAAGCCGAAGCCCAGTTGCCCGAGCTCATCTATAAGGATGGCATCTTTATCCAATCCTGCTCCAAGCCCCACAGGATTAGGAAATTTTATTCCAAACACCTCTTTTTCAAGAAGTTTGTTATTTGTCTGATAATAAAATCTGAAGAGAGCGCTCATTCCTGGTACTCTCAGGCTGAATTTCAGTGTATTGAAGGTGAGGTAATGGGCTTTTTCCGGATCTAACAGAAATAAAAAGGGCCTTATTAAAAACTTGTACAATTCGATAATGGTTATTTCGTAAAGATACTGCTTACGGAGTATAGTACAAATTTCGCTTACAAATCAATCATTTGTCTATATTGGTGTTATTCTAATAAATTTTGCGTGTTTTAAAGCAATTATGATGATAATTTTAGGTTAAAATGGATAAATTATGATATTTTTTAAAGATTAAGCTTGTTTTTTTAGCCTATTTTTTGAAAAGTTTGTGTTTTTAAAAAATAAAAGTGATATATTTGTTTATAACATTTTTAATATTTCATGTTTAAACCTACACAAACAATATTATTATGAACAAATTTTGGATTGTACCCTTTGTCCTGCTTATTGCTGTTAGCATTTTAGCAGTTTTGATCCCTTCTCAAACACTTGATGCTGCGGCACCAGTTGATACGGGAAATGTAGCCTGGATGCTTGTAGCATGTGCGCTGGTTTTATTAATGACACCAGGCCTGGCCTTCTTTTATGGCGGTATGGTGAGTACCAAAAACATTATCTCT
>DATMOV010000192.1:0-7221 GCA_035568055.1 Cytophagaceae bacterium | reverse complement strand
GCCATAGATAATTGCACAGGCTCCATCATTGGTGGAACGACTACTGCGGAAAGAAATGTGATAGCCGGTTCCGGACTTCCAACCGGAGGATTTAGCGGAATAAGCTTATCCAACAATTCCAACTCTACTCTGATCAATGGTAACTACATAGGTTTCCTTGCGGATGGTATTATGGCAGCGGGTAATTCACAGCATGGGATCTGGTCATTAAATTCAACAACAATTACAATAATGAATAATGTGATCGGAAATAATGGTTATGGCACTAATGACGGAAGCGGAATCTTTCTGGGAAACTCAGCAACCATAGCCACTATACAGGGAAATATTATAGGACTTGACAAAAACGGAACACAGCGCAGGGGAAATAAGATGTATGGAATTGATCTGAATAATGCAAATAATGCCCAGGTAGGTGGCACTATGGCTGCTCTCCGCAATATAATTTCAGGCAATGACAATCACGGTGTTTTTGTAGAAGCGGGATCTTCCAATGCAGTCTTTGAAGGTAACTTTATAGGTACAGACATCAATGGTACAGGAGCATCCGGTGCATTAGGAAATGGCACTACAGGCATACAGCTTGACGGCGGGTCACTCAATTGCAGAATTGGCGGTACAGCTTATAGTCAGAGAAATATTATTTCGGGCAACGGCAGGTTATTCGTATATGGAGTTACTGACGGAAGTGGTGTGAAAGTTCTCGGAGCCTCCACCGGCCTGGTATTTAAAGGGAATTTTGTGGGACTGGAAAAAAATGGCACTACCGCTCTTGCAAATGCCGAGATGGGCCTATCTGTAGAAGGAGGAAGCAACAATGCCATTATTGGCGGTGCAACTGCCCCTGAGAGAAATGTGGTATCAGCTCATGGATATCATGGTATTCAATTCAGAGATGGGGACAATGCGGATATATCAGGGAACTATATAGGAACTGATTCAACAGGGCTGATCAGCCGGGGCAATAATGCTTCCGGGGTCATACTGATTTTCGCGACCAATGTAAATATTGGAAAGGCATTGAGCGGAACAGGTAACCTGATTTCCAATAACCATGAGATGGGAATTCATATTATTGGAGGCAACACAATCACCATTTATAATAACCTGATCGGAGTTGCTTCAAATGGCACTTCAGCGATGGGTAATTTTGACGGAGGGATCAGGGTATTTGGCGTGGGCGGAGGAGTGTGGAATGGAAGGGCAGTTGTAATCGGAGGGACAGCAGCTTTGCAAGCCAATACCATCGCTTATTCCACAGGTGGAAATGGTTCTACTGCTTTCGGAAACGGATATGGTGTGGGAATTATTCACAATGATTATGGCAGATTCAATCCGGTAGTGGGAAATAAAATTTACTGCAATGCCACGAAAGGAATAGAGCTTGGCGCTGGGAGCACTTTTACAGGCAATCCATCGATCGGCGCATCTACACAGGCAGGAAATATTGGAAAGATTGCACCTGTAATTACACTGCGCTCCACCACTTCCATTTCAGGAACAGCCTTAAACGGAGATGTTATTCATGTTTATAAAAACACGACCATTGGTGCGGGATGCGGATGCGAAGGTGAAACTTACCTTGGCACAACGACTACAGGAGGGGCAGGTACATGGTCATTTACTTTTGCTCCGGCACTGACAGCAGCCGAAGTGCCATACGTCACGGTTACTGCCACTGATGCCAATAACAATACTTCAGAATTTAACTGTAACATTGCCGCTTTACCGATTCGGCTTATTTTATTTACTGTCGCACCGGCTGACGATAATAGTGTTCAGGCATTGTGGGAAACCTCCAGTGAGCAGAACAACAAATATTTTGTACTTGAGAGGAGCGCGGATGGCAGTAATTTCGAATCGATAGGAACCATTAATGGCAGCGGAACTTCGGCGGAGATAAATTCTTATTCTTTCTATGATTCCGATCATCCTGCAGGGCTTCTTTATTATAGGTTAAAGCAAGTGGATAACGATGGCAGTTTCACCTACTCCGCTATCAGAAGCATTTATTTTAAAGATAAAAAATATATCACGCTAGGCCCTAACCCCGCTGATGAGAAAGTCAATGTTCTGTTCTTTGGGTATTCTGAGAAAGATTATGTGAAGATCACCATAGTTTCTTCTTTGGGTGAAACTGTGGCATCATATGATCATTATCTGGACAGCAATATTATCAGTTTCGATCTTACTGGTCTGGCCCCCGCTGTATATTTTGTGAATATCTCAGCGGAAGACAAGCAGATCAGCAAAAAGCTTATTATAGAATAATAAAATATTCCAACGAAAATTTTAAGGATCCCTCTTCTGCCAGGGGAACTTTTTCTTCTTTTAAGGGAAGGAATATGCAAAACATACGTTATTTTTTTTTGATTTAAAATGGGACTAAAGTTTATTTATTTCAGTAACTTTAAGTAATGCTCTCTTTAAAAAATATTCTTTTTTTCTGCTTATTTCTTTCCCTGAGTTTTAAAGTTTTCGCGGAAGATACTTTACTGATCAGGAAAGGTTATGAAGATTACTACATTAAGGGAAGTTATCTTGAGATACTTGAAGATCCTCATAAAGACCTTACCATACAGGATGTAGTTGCTCCTCTTACCTCGAGCAAATTTTATATATATAGAGAGAAGGATAAGCTCCCATATATAGTCAATACAAATTCGGCCTATTGGATTCGTTTCCGCATCAAAGCAGATTCAATGCCTGAGAAAAAGTGGATTCTTGAAAATCTGGATCTTCACATCGATCAGTTTGAGTTGTACAAACCTTCAGGAAAGAATTATTTTAAAAAAGAAATTGCTGGATACGCCCTTCCTTTTGGAATCAGAAGTTACCCTCATAAAAATTTTGTGTTCGATCTCTCGGTTGATACAATAGCGCAGACTTATTATGTAAGAGTAACATCGCGCAGCCATAATCCTTTTATTCTTAAAGTACGGTCATCAAATTTTTTCACTTTTTATGCATTGAATGAATATTACCTGCTTGGAATGTTTTATGGCATTCTGGCCATTATGGCCATCTATAATTTTCTAATGTTTCTCTCTTTCCGGGAGAGGGTTTATATCTATTATGTGATCTATGTATTGAGCTGTGCTATAATCTCGCTTGCTGAAGACGGACTTGGTTTCCAGTATATATGGTCAGACTTTCCAGAGGTGAACAGATGGATCAGTTTATTGGCGCCTCTCATTCTTATGTCAACTTTTACCATATATTCCAAGAAGTTTCTGGAACTCAAAGTGAATCTTCCAAAACTTAATACATTCCTCGATATTATTATTCTGGTTTACATTGGAATTTTTCTTGCTGATGAATTTATTCTGCATTTGAATTGGGATTTTCCTCTGTACATTATCCCTTTTCTCATTATCTACATAGCATCCATCGTATGCCTGAAAAGAGGATTCCGTTCGGCACGATATTACATCTTAGGATATTCTTTCATGTTCTTCAGCATTATTCTGCTTATTTTCCGGATGAGCGGAGTGATTCACTGGGATGACATCTTCACCGTTTATTCCTTTAACATAGGGCTGGTTTTCGAGATAGTGATTTTATCCATCGCTTTGAGTGACAGGATAAAAATTATCAGATCCGAAAAGGAAGATGCCGATAAGCAGATCATTGAGCAGCTGAAAGAAAATGAAAAGTTAAAGGATGTCGCTAATAAGAGGCTTGAAGAGAAAGTGGCCGAGCGAACCGTTCAGCTAAAAGAAAAAAACGATGAGCTTGAAGATGCCTATCAGCAGCTTACTCATCAGTCTGAGGAAATAAAGCGGATGAATCTTCTTTTGAATGAAGACAATACAAAACTCGAAAAAAATGTCAAAGAGCTTTCCAAGGCCAGAGTGATGCTCAAAGAAGTCGACTTTACCGAGTTCGGCCATATTTTCCCTGATAAGGAATCATGCCTTAAATACCTTTCCGAATTAAAATGGAAGAATGGATATACATGTAAGAAATGCGGCAATGCAAAATTTTGTCAGGGCAAGGAAATATTTTCGCGACGCTGCACCAAATGCAGGTATGATGAATCTGCCACAGCCTATACAATTTTCCATCGCCTGAAATTCCCTATTACCAAGGCTTTCTATATGGTGTTTTTGGTTTATTCCAATAAAGGCAAGATCACCTCTTTTGAGCTTTCACAAATTCTTTCTTTACGCCAGAGCACTTGCTGGACATTCAGTAAGAAAGTGGTGGAAGCTATGAAGGAAAAGAAAAAACAGGGAGCCGACTACGAACAGGCCGATGGCTGGGCTTTGCTGGTTCTTGACTATGAGCAGCAGGAAGATTAGTTAATTTCCTTTTTTATGCCTTTCCTTATCTCGCATCTTTTTGATTTAAAAGAGAACTTTTCTTTGAGATTTACTGTATAAATGAATAGTCTGAGGATACCGCAATTTCAGATATCCGTTTTATGAAGATCTTATTCATTTCACGTAAATTATAAAAGGGCAGCGAGTATGAGGCAAATTAAAATTACCAATTCCATTACAAACAGAGACAGTAGCTCTGTAGAAAAATATTTCAACGAAGTATCGAGACAGCCGCTTTTGAAACCTGAAGAAGAGGTAGAACTGGCTCGCCGGATCAAGCTCGGCGATCAAGGCGCGCTTGACAAATTGGTCAAGGCTAATCTTCGTTTTGTTGTGTCGGTTGCCAAACAATATCAATATACCAGGCTTCCTTTTAATGACCTGATCAACGAAGGGAACCTTGGCCTTATAAAAGCGGCACGTATGTTTGATGAAACGAAGGGATTTAAGTTCATATCTTATGCAGTATGGTGGATCAGGCAATCTATTATGGATTCCCTTAATCAAAACGCCAGGATTATAAGGATTCCTCATAGCAGGATCACAGAACTTTCAAAGATCAGCCAGGCAGCGGCAGCCATGGAACAGCGGCTTCAGAGAGATGCCACTACGGCTGAAATCGCCGCCTATCTTGGACTTGATGAAGAAAGTATCAAAGGGTCTGAAACGGCTAATATCCATCAGAGCTCTCTGGATGCAACTTTTGAAGATGGTGAAAATTCTCTGATAAGTGTTCTGAGAAATCCCAATGATGTTCCGGCTGATCATACCGTAGATAACAACAATTTAAGAACGGAGATAGATCGTTTACTTGTTTGCCTGAATGACCGGGAAAAGATGATGATCAAAAAATATTATGGAATTGGTTGTGAATATAATACGCCACTTGAAGATATCGCGGCCGAAATGGGAATTACCCGCGAACGCGCCAGGCAAATTAAAGAGCATGCCCTTAAAAAATTACGTTCCAAAACAGGCATGAAACTCTTGCAATCCTATCTTTGTTGAGATTAATATGCAACAATAATTTTATCTGTTATGAAGAAGCTGGGATGTGTGTTGGTTGTAGATGATGATCCTGTGAGCAACTATATCACAGAGAAAGTGGTGAAAGGAAACTACGGATCCACATTAGTAACAAGCACTACGGATGGTTTAAGGGCTTTGGATTATATCAGGTATCAATGTTCTGATGATGAAGACCAAAGTTGTCCGGATTTGATTATTCTTGATATTAATATGCCCATGATGGGAGGTGTGGGATTTTTAAAGAAATTCCGTGATCTGAATATCAAAAAGCATACTTCAATACTTATTCTTACCAATGTCATGCCTTCTCAGGAAGTAATTCACCAGCTCGAGGATTATCATATCGCGGGAATAGAATTAAAACCTTTAAGCACCGACAAATTGCAAAAGGTCATTCAGGAAATGATTATCCATCAATGATTTTTTAAACACAAAACACTAAGAAATAAATTGACAGATTACAATTGACAAAAAAATAATAAACCAAGAGAAAGTTTTACCTGATAACTTTACTAATGCCAATATGGTAATTATAGGTATTGATACCGTGATTTGGAATGCGTGTATTGGCATTTGACATATGCCTTAGCCGGAAACCAAGGTTTATCGCTAATTTTTTACTGACAAAAAAGTAGAAGCCAGCGCCAAAATTATCTGAAAATATAAATCCTCTCGCTTGCCTGCTCGTAGTAGCTGTAAAGAACTGAGGGCCTGATCCGATTAAGATATATGAATAGATGTTTTTGCAGAGCGGATACATGTGTTTAAAGCCTACATTAATTCCAAATTCAAGTTCGGACTTTGTAAATTCTTTTGCTCTGACGAAAACCGGATTTATCTGAGGTTCAGAATACATAGTGAAAATGGCATTGTCTTTCTTTAAATTTTTCTTTCTGGTTAGATCCATTCCGAAGTGCCCAATAAAAAATACGGGAATATATTTTCCTTCGGGGAGGTTATAGCTATCGAGGCCATATCCGGCACCTGTTAAGAATCCTTTCTCAATAAATCTACTTTTTTTTATGCTGGCTGAATCCTGAGCTTTCAACAACGAAAGCTTTAGGCTGAATAAGATCAGAAAAAATAAAATTTTAGAAATAGATCCCATAAAATATTTTCAAAGAAAGAACTTTGTGCATGTTTAAATCATCATCATAAACATTGGTGTTATTGGTTAAATATTCTATTCTCATTCCCATATTTTTATTGTTGGGAAGAAGATATCGCAGTATAAAAAGATACTGAACCGGGAAAGCGTTCTTATTAAATAAATCAGTCCAGCCTAAAATTCTGCTTCTTCTGGCTTCAATTCCTCCTTCTATCATTATTCTGGAATATCTATACCTGATCAGAAAATTAGAACCTGCAAAATTCGGAGAAACATTGTCCCTGGCAAATTTTAGTATGGTTAAAGTTAGCCCTAAGTCATTTCTGACATTTATTTTTCTGATACAGCCAAATCCGAATTCAAATCTGTAGCCCGGATAGAAGCTCACTAATGCTTTATCATGAACCAGAACTCCGCCTGAAAATTCTCCTGCTAATACATCGCCGAATATTAATTTCCGATTGGTAAAATCTATGAGATGATTTGCAATAAAAGAACTTTGCATTCTGGCAGTTATACCTGAACTGAAATTATTGTAAAGGTTATTATTTAAATCCCATTTGCTCGCCAGTCTTACATCTGCTCCCATATTAAGATCAAAAAAACCCATTTTATAGCTTTTGAAGGTACTGTCAACCTGGGCATTTAATGAAATAGTATGAGAAATAAGGACTATCAGAAAAATAATTCCAAGAAAGGGTTTTATGATAGAATTTTTCTGAAAAAGAGCTGTCATTTTTTTAGACTTCTGCTATATAA
>DATMOV010000191.1:0-2452 GCA_035568055.1 Cytophagaceae bacterium | reverse complement strand
ATTGAGAAGGTTCAGGACATATCTGGATTCTTCCGTATCAAGCTCTTGCAGAATTCCTGAAATATCCGCAGCGTGAAGCTCTTCCATCTTTTCTATGATAAAAGCTTCATTCCGGTCCGCGATCGCTTCCCGAATGCTATGAATAAAATCCTGTGTCATTTCAAACTCCATGATCAGTAATTTCGGGCTGAATTTTACGGGTTAAAAAAATAAAATCTTCTACTGAAAGCTGTTCCGCCCTTTTATCAAAGATAGCCTCGCGCGCGGTATCTGCGGGCAAATTAAGACTTTTTAAAGCATTGCGCAATGTCTTGCGCCTGTTTTGGAAACCTTGTTTCACCACTTTGAAAAAATATTTTTCATCACAATTCAGCGATTTTCTTTCATTTCTTTTCAGCCTGATAACGCCAGATTTTACTTTTGGTTCAGGCTGGAAAACATGCGGCTCTACGGTAAACAGATATTCCAGGTCATAAAAAGCCTGTAGAAAAACGCTGAGGATCCCGTATGTTTTATTGCCCGGCGGAGAAGCGATCCGCTGAGCTACCTCTTTCTGAAGCATACACACAACTTCAGGAATATGATCCCGGTCTTCCAGCACTTTAAAAAATATCTGAGAGGATATATTATAAGGGAAATTTCCAATAATGGCCATAGGTTCCGGGAAAAGAACTTTGATATCCATCCGAAGAAAATCACCTTCAATGATCCGGCCGGAAAGCTCTTTAAATTTATCCTTTAAATAAGCTACTGATTCCTTATCGATTTCATTTACATAAATGGTGTATAAAGGATTTTTTATCAGATATTTTGTCAGCACCCCCATTCCAGGGCCAATCTCCAATACGGTTTTATAATTCCTGTGAATTGTCAGGGAATCCACAATATTAGCCGCTATGGCTTCATCTTTGAGAAAATGCTGCCCCAGAAATTTCTTTGCTTTTACAGGTCTCATCCCTGCAAAACTAATCACACCGTTTACCTTTTCCTATCAAAAAGTATATATGTACATAACAGTTACTTCAATTATTATAAAGTATTTTTTAATAGTTCATGTAAAGTTTAGGGTTTAAAAAATAGTCCCAATTCCTACGGGACTATTTTTTATTTTAAGCCTTTTGATAAATTATCATAAATTGCCGGTCTATTAAATTCAAATGAAGACTATTCTACGACAGGCGAATAAAATTTCATCCAAGGCCAATCTTGTAATTCTTATAGACAAGAATTCTGACCTCAGCTCCATAGTAAAGAAAAATGAAGAGACAGCGTATATCAGAAGAAAAATTGCTGATGAAACCATAGCTCATATCAATCATTACTTCAGAAACATATTTTTTGTCAAAGCAAAAAAATCTGATATCGCGCATCTGCAAAAAGAAAATTTCAGAAGAGCAGGTTTTGAGCTTTGCGCGCTTTTACAAAAGCAAAAAATAAAAGAAGTGCAGGTCATTCCTTTAATCAGCAATAAAAATTACACGCTTGATTTTTTAGAAGGCCTGTTGCTTTCTGATTACCAGTTCCTCAAATATAAAACCGATAAGGACGTATCTGCACTTTCATTGGTGGAGTTAGTATCTGATGAGTTGGATCAAAAAACACTTTCGGAGCTGTCGTCCATTGTTGAAGCGACTTATATAGCGAGAGATCTTGTCAATGAACCAGTCATTTTTCTTACTGCAGAACAGCTTAGCAAAGAAATTGTAAAGCTTGGTAAAGAGGCTGGCTTCCATACAGAAGTATTTCACAAAACTAAAATTGAGAGCCTGGGAATGGGCGGCCTGCTGAATGTAAATAGAGGAAGTAAATTACCACCTACTTTTACCATACTGGAATACAGGCCGGCAAAAAATATCAATAAAAATCCCTTCGTGCTGGTGGGCAAAGGAGTGGTATACGATACTGGCGGACTCAGCCTTAAACCTGCGGACTCCATGAGCATCATGAAGTGTGACATGGCTGGCGCAGCGGCAGTGGCGGCAACTATCTATGCAATAGCGAAGAATAAGTTACCAATATATGTAGTCGGACTAATTCCAGCAACAGATAACAGGCCTGGAGAAAACGCAGTAACACCCGGAGATGTTATCACCATGTTCAACAGAGATACTGTGGAAGTCCTAAACACAGATGCCGAAGGCAGGTTAATTCTTGCTGATGCCTTATCCTACGCCTCAAAATATAAACCAAAACTTGTCATTGACCTTGCGACTCTTACAGGATCCGCTCTGCGCGCAATTGGCAAAGAAGGAATTGTATATATGGGCAATGCCAGTGAAAAGACAAAGAAAGCATTCACCGACTCAGGCAATGAAGTTTACGAACGCCTCGTTGAGTTTCCCTTATGGGAAGAGTATAGCAAACAGAATGAATCCGACATTGCCGACATCAAAAATTTGGGCAGTGGAGACGCCGGTGCTATCACAGCAGGTAAATTTCTCGAACACTTTGT
>DATMOV010000190.1:0-4213 GCA_035568055.1 Cytophagaceae bacterium | reverse complement strand
TATTCTTTTAAAGCCCCTACATTAGGATCAATAGACATGCAATTGTCATTGAGCACGATCAGCAGATTTGTATTGGAGATCCCGGCATGGTTCATCGCTTCGAAAGCCATTCCTCCGGTAAGCGCTCCATCGCCGATGACTGCTATATGCTGCCTGTTTTTATCGTTTCTGTATTTGGAAGCTACGGCCATTCCTAAAGCCGCTGAGATCGATGTGGAGGAGTGTCCCACGCCAAAGCTATCATATTCGCTTTCATCCCTTTTGGGGAAACCAGAAATTCCACCATAAAGACGATTGGTATGAAAAAGGTCGCGCCGACCGGTCAATATTTTATGCCCGTAAGCCTGGTGGCCCACATCCCATATAAGCTGGTCTGAAGGAGTATTGAAAGCGTAATGCAGAGCAACTGTAAGCTCTATAACGCCAAGGCTGGCAGCAAAATGCCCTCCGTAAACAGAAACACTGTCAATAATATATTGCCGGAGTTCGGTGCAAACTTCAAACAACTGAGATTCATCAAGTTTTCTGAGATCTTCAGGAGTATTTATCTGGGCAAGTAGTTTTCCCGGTTTGATCAAGACAGTTCCTTTATAAGATAATGAACAAATATAAAATATTATTCGTTTTAAACCGCAATACCTCTGTTTTTAACGGAAATAACGGTGGATAAATATATCTGTTTAAAAATTTTTCATAATGTCGGTTAGCTAGTAGTTTTACTATATGAGCTTCGAGATAAAATTACCTCTTTTTAAGGGCCCGTTTGATTTGCTTCTGTTCTTTATTGAAAGGGATGAGCTTGATATCTACGATATTCCGATTTCCAGTATTACTAATGAGTTTCTCGATTATATTCATCACCTCGAAAAGATGAATATGGAGGTGGCCAGCGAGTTTATTCTGGTAGCCGCCACACTCATGAGGATCAAAGCCAAAATGCTTCTTCCCCGCCCTGAGCTGGATGAGTTGGGAAATGAAATAGACCCACGTGAAGAACTGATAGCTCACCTGCTCGAATACAAAAAATACAAATCTGTCATCGATGACCTTGCTTTTATGGAAGGTTCAAGGATGCAGAAAGAGAAGAGAGGCAATATATTGAAAGAGCTCAGGCATTTGTCTGAAGTTAATAATGTGGAAGCAGAGCTTCAGGATATAGATCTTTACAGGCTGCTGAAAGTTTTTGAAAAATGTATATTAAGATTTGAGGAAGAAAAAAATAAACCTGTGCATCAGGTTCAGCAATATCCTTTCACCATTGAAATTCAGAAGGAATATATCATGAGTAAGATCAGGAGTTCTCAGAAAGTATCTTTTGTAAGTATTATAGAAGAGAGCGCTTCCAAAATCGCAGTGATCTATAATTTCCTTTCCATCCTTGAACTGCTTCAGCTCCACATGATCACCATCCACATAGGGCTAGGCTTTAACAATTTCTGGATAGAAGATTTTCAGGGAGAAGTTGGGATTATTAACGAGGAAGAGATAGAAAACTAGTGCTCGATGCCTAGTGTGCAGTGCTTAGAAAAAAAGTCAATGATTAACATTGACTTTTTTTATTATCTGACTGAGCATAGCGCCCCTTGTTGTTAGTTTGCTATAGTATAACCAAGCAACATCTGAGCACTAAGCATCGTGTATCAAGTACTAATATTGCTCAGTCCTCGAAAAGAAGAAATTACCTTCCGTGTGTGCATTCTCATCAGAATCCGAACCATGAACGGCGTTAGCTTCCAATGACTTTGCATATAATTTTCTGATAGTTCCTGGTTCGGCATTTGCCGGATTGGTGACTCCGATCAATTTCCTGAAATCCGCTACGGCATTGTCTTTTTCAAGTATCATGGCTACCACATGTCCTGACGACATATAGCTTTTAAGCTCGCCATAAAAAGGCCTTTCTTTGTGTACTTCATAAAACTGGCCTGCTCTTTCATCAGAAAGTTTGGTCATTTTCATTGCTACGATTCTGAATCCTGCTTCTTCGATCATTTTAGTAATACCACCGATGTGCTTGTCAGCAACTGCATCTGGCTTGATCATGGTAAATGTTCTGTTCCCTGCCATTATTTAGTTAAATTAGTTATTGAGGATGCAAAAGTATGGAATATTTTAGAAAAGACCACATGTTGGAAATTCTCATGCTTTTACCGATCCGATCAGTGGTTTCTTCAAACGTATGATCTAGCTATTTATCTGGTAAATACATGGACAATATTTACGTGTCTGCTTTAGGTCAAAGCCGGCTTGAAAAAGGATGCAAATAGATATATATTTGTAATCATGCTTCCGCACAAATTATCAGCTGCTTCTTAATAACCAATGTATTTGGACAATGAGAACTTTATTAAATAGCATATTTCTTATTTTAATAATATCTTTTTTTCAATTGTCTTATTCACAAGGCAATTTTGAATCTGCTACCTTAGGCCCTCCTGTTGTTACTTCTCAATTCAATGAATATGCGCCTTCTGTAAGCGCAGATGGCAAAACCTTAATCTTTGAAAGTAATAAACTGGGGGGATGGAAATTATTTGAGTCAAAATTAGCGGCGGACGGAACATGGTCTGAACCAAAATCTATTGTTAAAATAAACTCAAAAGTCAGCACACTGATTGGCGGCCCAAGTATAAGCTATGATGGGAATACGCTGTTTTTTTTCGCCTATTTTGCAGATTCAGAAGGCAAAGCTGATATTTATTATTCAACCAGGGAAGGGGATGAATGGGGTAGTCCTATAAACATAGGAAAACCTATTAATACGGAGGAATATGAGGGATTCCCATCGCTTTCAGCCGATGGAAAGAAATTATATTTTATTCGTCCGACAAATACCGACCGGCCTGATAAGATTGTCTGTTATAAAATTTATGTGTCCACTAAAGACAAAAATGGGAAATGGCAGGTGCCGGTTCTTGTGCCTTACCCAATCAATCAGGACTGCGAAAAATCTCCCCGTATTATGTCGGATAATAAAACCATTTATTTTTCCTCGGTAAGGGAAGGCGGACAAGGTGATTTCGATTTATACAGATCTCAGCTGACAGAAACCGGTGAATGGTCCTCGCCTCAGGCATTAACATTTATTAATACGCCTCAAAGCGATCAGTTTGCTTCGGTTTCCGCTTCCGGAAATAAGATATTTTATAATACCAATGAAGATATATACACCGCTACGATTCCGCCGAAATTCAGGCAGCAGAAAAATATTACCGTTCAAGGATTTATTACAGATTTTGATACAAAAGAACCGCTGGAGGCCAAAATAATCATTAAAGACGCTCTCACCACTGAAACACTGACCGAGATAGACAATAATGGATCTGACGGAAGATATACCATCGTGCTGACAGCAGGAAGAAAATATGAGGTTAAATTTTATAAAAAGGATTTCAGTTCTGTCACCCTAAACTATGATCTTATAAAATTGAACGATTACCGGGAGGAAGAAAAAAACATTGAATTATTCTCAGCGGTGAATTTTCTGCTTTCTGTTAATGATAAAGATTTATATATACCCCTGAATGCATACATCCACCTGACCGATTCAGAAACCAAAGAGGTATCCAAAGCAGAAATTAAAAAAACACACACAGGAAAATATAAAATTATTTTACCCGTTGCCAGAAAATATCATTTCGAAATTTCTTCCAAACAATATAAGTCAGAGTCATTCACACTGGATCTTACTTCCATGGTACTTTATAAGAACCTTGAAAAAGATGTTGACCTTGAGGCCCTGAAAAAAGAATATGTCCTTCATGTGAAAGATTCAGAAACGAAAAAGGGACTATCAGTGAAGATAAAGATTAAGAATCTTGACCTCAATGAAGAGGTCGAAATGGAGTCTATGGTGGGAAGAGACGGTAAATACGTGGTAAATCTGAGAGAAGGAAACAGGTACAGTGTAGAAATAAGCAATAATCAGGGCTATGCCTTTGTGAATGAAAAAATCAGAGTTAATGATCAGTCAGCTCCGGAGCATAACATCGAAATTCTTCCTATAAAACCCGGGGCGAAACTGCTGCTGAAAGAAATTTATTTCGAATTTAATTCTTATGAATTGTATGAAAGTTCATTTGAAGAGATAAACCGTGTCGTAGATCTGATGAAGCAAAACCCCAATGCAATAGTGGAAGTTGCTGCCCATACAGATGATAAAGGAACAGATCAATATAACATGAAACTTTCCCAAAGAAGGGCTCAGTATGTG
>DATMOV010000189.1:0-8958 GCA_035568055.1 Cytophagaceae bacterium | reverse complement strand
CTTAACTTAAAAGCATATATAGCCCGCAGTCTTTATGGAAACAATGGATTTTATAATGTCCTGAATGATGGCGATGAAATTTATCAGGCCGCTATCAAGCAATTCCCTAAGGCGCTGGAACTTGAGAAGAGAAAGAGTTTTGCAAGCAAATAGATAATCTGATGAAAGAAAATAAAAAAGTCCGCTTAAGCGGACTTTTTTATTTTCTGCCTGGCTTCAGGAAATTATAAACTGCCAGTGGAGTAATGCAATGTGTAAGCGGAATATCAAAGAGCTCCGCGTTAATTTTTCTTGCCGGCTCTTCCAACGACAAGCCAACTTTCAAAACATCGGGCCTGCATTCCAGAAGAAACTTGTCGTAGTACCCTTTGCCATAACCTACCCTGTTTCCTTTTTTATCAAATGCCAGCAAGGGTGCAAAGACCAGGTCTATCTGCTGGTTAGGAAATCTGTCACCACTTTGAGGCTCAGGAATACCCCAATCATTGTCAATGAGCACTGTGCTTTGGGTAAAAATAAAATTTTCCAGCTTGCCATCCAGCAAGTCGCTTTTAGAAACCAATAATTTGATATGAGCCTGCTCCTGCCTGAAGCGATTGATAATATGCCAGGTATTGATCTCTCTCTTAGAGGTAATGGGAAGGAAGATATGAGCCGAGCTAATACCTGTCAGGTCAAAGTCTTTAAAAAACTTATCGGAGATGACCTTGCTGCGCAGCTCCAGATCCTGTGGGGAAAGCAGCTTTCTTTTTTCAGCATAGATCTTTCTTATTTCTGATTTATTCATCTTCCCGTAATATGTGAAATCTAAAATCAAATGGATCCAGACAGGCTTTCAGCTTGTCAATAAAGGCAGGGTCGTTGATATAGAAGTTAAGAAAATTATCTTCTCTCTCCTGTAAAGAGCCATTTGGAAAGAGCCGTGACTTAATATTCAGCAGCTGGTCAATCTCCACTTTTAATTTATCTTCCGAAGATCTCTTGGCCCTTTTTTCTATGCCTTCAATAATCTTAAGTGCTTTCTGTTTTTCGGCGAGCACAAAGCCTTCTAATGTTTTATCGGCAGCCGAGAGTTTCTCTTTGAGCTTATCAAAGAGCTCATCAAACATTCTCTGCTCTTCAGCAAAATCAAAAACAGCATCCTCCTGTTCGGCGATGAATTTTTTCTTCAGCTCATTTTCACCTTCAAAGAGATCTTTGCAGGATAAACCCAGCTTCTGAATTTTTTTATCCAGATTTTTATTGATCACCATCGCGAAATTCCGAGGCATCAGTATTGGAAAGGGGATATTGTAATGACTGAACAATTCTTTATACTGAAGCCAGTAAGAAAGCTCGCCGGGCCCGCCAATATATGCAAGGTTAGGGAGGATATATTCCTGGTACAAAGGCCTGGTCACCACATTGGCGCTGAACTTTTCCGGGTTCAGGTCTATGAGTTGAAATAATTGTTCTTTGCTAAAAAAAAGAGAAGTGTTCAGCACCTTATATCCTTCCGCTTCTTCCACAATTCTTTCCCTGATGTCACCGTCCAAATAAAAGAAATTTATCTCTCTCGGATTCACCTGCACTTTATAACCCAGCTCTTCAATTTTATTATTTGTTTTAACAACAATGCCAGATGCCGTATGCTTTAATATATCATCCTTAATAACATCACTGAATTCTGACTTTAATTCAGCATCATCTCCATCGAGTATCACCAGTCCGTCTTTACCGAAGATCTCATTCACAAGATACCTGTGCGCTGCGCCCAGTGTTCGTTGTCCCATATATGCCTCTTCAAAAAATGCAGGCAGATCAGCGACCTGCTGCAGCACTTTTTCCATTCCTTCGGTTCGAAATCTTCCTGCGGCGCCTTTCTGATCAGTCTCCCACTGGTATTTTTTGGAAAATAAATTGAAGAAGCTTATCTCGGCAAAATCATGGTCTTCTGTATGCATCCAGTAGACCGGAACAAAATTGTACTGCGGGTATTTTTCCCTGAGCTCTTTGGCCAGATTAATAATGGTGATGATCTTAAAAATAAAATAAAGAGGCCCTGTAAAGATATTCAGCTGGTGGCCTGTGGTGACTGTAAAAGTATTCTCCTCTGCCAGCGCTAAAATATTTTCTTCCGTGATAGGTGATAGATGGAATCCTTCATGTTGCCTGATCAGCGCATTTTTGAGCGTTTCCCGTTTTTTCATGGAGAAAGATTTGTTCGCGATCTGTTTTTCAAAATTTTCTCTCGAAGGAAAAAGCCTGTACAATTCCCTTACTTTATTATCCTGGCTGAGATAATCCAGAAAGAGGGAGGAAAAATATTTGGAATCCTTAAGGTCTATAAGCTCTTTTCGCATCAACTTCAAAATAACTCAATTTTTACCTCTTAATAAAATAAAAAAAAGCTGCTCCGGTAAAAGAGCAGCTTTAAAAATCGTAATCAGATATTACTATTATTTGACAGCAGGCTCTGCCTGACTATATGCCATAGCGAATACTTTAGCGAATTCTTCGAGGCCGGTAGGCGTGCTGTTCTCAGGAGTTCTTTTGACGCCGGCGATCACTTCCCCGTTATTCATCGCACGTGAGAATTCAACCAGGGCATCTGCGGTGCTTTTTGAAAGGCCTCCTTGCATCATACCTTTGGCAGCATCCTGCTCAGGAAACTGAACGTATTTAAGAGCAGGTTTTCCTATGGCCTTGCCAATAATGGAAGTAATCTCGTTGAAGTTTAAATCTTTTGGTCCTAGTATATTTTCAATGCTGATTCCGGAAAAATCCAAAGCGGATAATCTCTTTGCAGCAACATCAGCAATGTCTTTAGTGGCAATTATTGGAAACTTAAGATCAGCCTTTACAGCAGATCCCATCAGGCTCATTTGCTGGATGACAGGTAACTGCCCATAAAGATTTTCCATAAAATAACCAGGGCGAAGAATCTTTACATTTACTCCTTGCAGTTTATTGATTTCCTGCTCAAAATCACTAAGTCCCTGTACAATGCCAGCGCCTTTAAGTAGGTTTGCTCCCAGGCTGCTAAGCGCTACTACATTTTTGACTTTAGAATTTTTAATGGCAGTGATGAGTGATCTCCCGGTCTTTTGCTGACGCTCTCTTGCATTTGTTGCCATATAATCGGGAGGAATCATGGCGAATACAGCATCTGCGCCCGTAAAAGCTTTAGTCAGGAAAGCAGAGTCATCCAAATCTCCTTTAAGGATCTCGGCTCCTTTTTCTTTAAGCTTAGCTAATTTTTCAGCTGATCTGCCAATGGCTTTTACTGTGTTGCCTGCGACTAATAATTTTTGAACGAGAACAGAACCGATGTTTCCCGTTGCACCTGTGATTACATAAGTTTTCTTCATATTTGATTTATTTTTTTGTGTAAAACTCAACGCTGATCTTTTTGTTTTTGATTTTATTCTCCAAATATGGATTATATAGTATATTTACATAAGTATGAACTATTTAGATAGATACTTACCGATAAGATAGTAAAACTATAAAATCAATATATTAAAAACGGGATTAATGTCTCCATCTGGGGGGAAACCCCTCGTTAGGCGAAGACTTTAGTTTAATATCTTTGAGGTATGCAAAATTACAGAAAGACCTCGCATACTACCTATGATTGCAAGTATCATATAGTTTGGATAACCAATTATAGAAAACCAGTTATGTCAGTCCTGATAGCAGAAAGATTTCGTGAACTGATAAGGGGTATCTGTAAAGAACAAGAAGTGGAGATACTAAAGGGAGACGTTTCAAAAGATCATGTACACCTATTGTTTCGATACCACCGCATTTGGCTATAAGCAAGTTGGTGCAATATATAAAGGGAAAAAGTTCTTATAAGCTGATGCAAGAAAACAAGCAGATATCGAAAGCATTTTGGGGTAGGCATTTGTGGGGAAGAGGATATTTTGTATCGACATCAGGAAATGTGACGGATGAAGTAATATGTAAAAAATCAGGACAGGGATAATAAAGATGAGAATTTTACAGTGAATGAATCATGGTCGATTCTTTAGTCAGCTTCGGCTGAAAATAAACCCTTCGGCTTTAGCCGAAGGTAGTTCAGTTCTATAATGGGGATAATATAGATGTGCTAAATGTAATCATCCCAAGTCGCTCGTCTATGACACAAGTGACAAAAGATTCTTAAAATACTACATTCAAATTTCCCATTGATAATTTCACAAGTCATCTGTGAGGCCTCCGGCCGGTTTTAAACTATAAAAAATTTCGTATCTGTGCGAGTCTTCTCATAAGGGAAAATATTTTATAGTGACACAAACAGCAAAGCATTTTTTAAAGCTTGTAATTGTATTTATCGCTAACGATTTTATAGTTATAAAAAATTCCCCTAATAATTTTTCTCTGTCTATTGTTTTGAAAAACGTTCAGTAAAACTACCATTTAAAAGTTTTTCTAAATCGCTAACATTTTAAGTCTCTGACAACTTAGTTATGCAAGATTCATCGAATTAAAATTTTGATCTTGAACTATGACAACTACAAAGTTTTTTATCACCTGCTCTATTCTTATCGCCGACTTGATCGTCTCTTCAGCACAAAATATAGGCTGGCACACTGATATAAAAAGTGCCCTGCAATATCCTGATAAAGTAATAAAACTGAGATGTAATAATCTCGATACTCTAACCTGGGAGATTTCTAAATTCAGAAATCTGGAAGAACTCGACCTTTCACTCAGTAATATTACATCCATCCCTAAAGAAATCGAAGATCTTCATAAGTTAAAAAGATTGAAAGCCTGGCATTGCAACCTCACCTCAATACCAAAAGAGATCGGTAATTTAACTAACCTCCACTACCTTGATCTCGGTGAAAACCGGATCAAGGCCCTGCCAAAAGAAATAGGCCGTCTTAAATTTCTGAAAAGCCTGAACCTGGAAGACAACCAACTGCAAACTCTTCCTAAAGAAATTGCTTTCTTAACTGAATTGGAATTTATTGATGTTCACGCTAATCTTATTACGGCGTTACCACCCTGGATTGGTGACTTGCACAAACTAAAAGTTCTTATCCTGGGAGGAGATTATGGCGGAAATCCCATTACATACCTTCCCGCGCAAATAGCGAACCTTCATCATCTTCAAACCTTAATTCTAAAAGATTGTATGATTTCCTCATTGCCTGATGGGATCCTGAGCATGCACTCATTAAAACATGTGGATCTTCGCGGAACTCCAATGACAAAAGAACATCTGTATATAGATAAGGCAATGAAGAAAATGGAAATCGTTCTGGATCCTTAAATGACCAATTAAAACATGGCTTTGAATAGAATGGGTTTTTTTAAGCCTGTTTTTTCAAAGCTGTTTTATTGATTTGAATAGTTTGTTTTGTGGTAATCTATGACTGTTAATCAGATTGGCTGGATCCATTGATATTTAAAATAGTTATTTAGCTGTTCTTTTATATTTTTTACTTTTACTATATACCCATTCTACAATCAATGGAAATATATGAACTGAAAGAATCATATCGGTAAATAACCCTCCGATCACTACAATGGCTAGAGGTTTTTGAATTTCTGATCCAATTCCTGTGCTGATAGCCGCAGGCATAAGTCCGATAATAGCCATCAGAGCAGTCATGAATACAGGCCGCACCCTTCTTAAAGTACCATAGAAAACTGCATCATGAAGATCTTTTCCTTCAGCAAGATTATATTTAAAAATGGAAACCAGGATTACTCCTGCCTGTACAGAAACCCCAAAGAGGCAGATAAAGCCAATTCCTGCTGAAATTCCAAAGTTAGTTCCCGTAATGTGCAAAGCGAGAATTCCACCCATCAGACCGAATGGGACATTCAAAAAAATCAAGGCGGCATCTCTGATATTCCCAAAGGCAGTGAAAAGCAGGATTAATATTAAAGTAAGGCTGATTGGAATTACTTTTTTCAAACGATCAGTAGCACGTACCTGATTTTCATATTCGCCTTTCCATTCTATACGCATTCCTTCAGGGAGTTTAGGTAAAACTGAATTAACTCTTTTTTGTGCCTCTTTAATTGTACCTCCCAAATCTCTGCCTCTCACTGAAAATTTCACAGCTATAAATCTTTTATTATTTTCTCTGTAAAGGAATGCCATGCCTGTATTAGATCCAATATCGGCAATACTTTGAAGCGGAATTTGATTTCCCTGCATGGTTGGAACCAGCAGGTTCCTCACTGCTTCATCGGTGCTTCTAAATTCCGGCATATATCGAACCCTGATATCAAATTTTCTTTCTCCTTCATACTTTTGTGTCGCAGTTTTACCACCAATCGCCATTTCTATCACTGACTGAGCATCTGCTGTGGAAATGTTGTATGCTGCCATCCGATTCTGATCCAGAATAATATGCTGTACAGGTTGTCCTTTCAGATGAATTATTCCCAGGTCTTCGATGCCGTGTACTTTTCTTAATTCCTTATAAACAATCTGAGAAAGATCTTCAAGCTGATCTGGATCATATCCGAAAATTTTTGCGGCAAGTTGTCCCTTCACTCCTGAAACAGCTTCTTCTACATTATCGGAAATTGGTTGAGAAAAATTAAAAATAATTCCGGGATATTTCTCCAGATTGCTTTTCATATTCTCCACCAATTCTTCTTTAGTCCTTTTCGTTTTCCAGTTTTCTTCGGGGTATAGTTGGGCATGGAACTCTACATTAAAGAACCCGGTCGGATCCGTTCCATCATTAGGTCGGCCTGTCTGCGATAACACCCTTTCCACTTCCGGATAGCTCTTCATAATCCCTCTGAGATGTTCTGTGATTTCTATGGATTGATCTAGCGATGTGCTGTAAGGAAGACTGGCCCTGATATAAATAGCTCCCTCGTCTAAGTGCGGTAGAAATTCTGTGCCTAAGCTGAAGGCAGAAATTAACACAATGATCCAGGTAAGCGCTCCTCCGATATAAGCGACTTTTTTATGCATATGGCACCAGCTAAGTGTTCGAAAATGTACCCAGTGAAGTCCACGTGTTAAAAAGGTATTTTTTTCCCTGACATTTCGGTTCAATAAAAAACTTATGAGAACGGGAACGATAGTCAAAGAATAGATCATGGCACCAACTAATGCAAACCCCAAAGTAAAGGCTAAGGGAGAAAACATTTTACCTTCTATTCTCTGAAAAGAAAAAATTGGTATCAACGCTGTGAGAATGATAACTCCTGCAAAAAATACAGAGCGGGAAAGCTGGGTGGCAGAGCGTCGTATTGTACCAAGCTTCGCAAGCTTATTGAATTTTTCCATTCCCACTGTATCGGCTTTTGCATTCATTGTAATAAAAAGCCCCTCTGTCATTACCACAGTACCATCTACAATAATTCCAAAATCTATAGCTCCCAGCGAAAGCAAGTTTGCTGACATTCCCATTGCCCTTAAACAAAGAAAAGCAAATGATAAGGCAAAAGGAATACAGATCGAAGCAACAAGAGTCGTTCGCCAATCTGCCAGGAAAAGCATAACGATGATACAAACAAGTATAATACCCTCGGTCATATTATGGCGGACTGTATGAACAGTGAAATGAATCAGATCGCTCCGGTCATAAAAAGGGATGATTTTCAGGTCTGCCGGTAATACATGATTATTAAGTTCTTCGATTTTCGTTTTTATATCTTCCAGGACAGGAGAAGGATTTTCACCTTTTCTTAATATAACTATTGCTTCTACCGTATTTGGCATAGAATCTCTTCCTACATATCCGAGCTGAGGAAGCTTCGATTCCATTACCTGGCCAACATGCTTTATCAGAACGGGGTTGCCGCCATAATTATTAATAATAACATTTTCAATATCCTGAATATTTTTAAGCAGGCCTATTCCCCTTACAACATAAGCTTCCTGGCTTTTTACAATGATATCTCCCCCTATATTGATATTACTTCTGCTCAATGCATCGAAAACATCTTTTGTGGACAGTTCATATTTTACCAATAATCCCGGATCGATAGAAATTTCATAGCTTTTAACCTCGCCTCCAAAACTTACAAGATCGGCTACCCCGGTCACAGATTTTATTTCCCTGCTCACCACCCAATCCATCACCGATTTCATATCTCTTGCAGACAATTGTTTGCTATGAAGAGTAAAACGATATATCTCATCAATGGGTCCCTGGGGAGGATTCAATGTGGGTTGAACGTTCTCAGGCAAGTCGACATTCAGGATTCTTTGCACTACATATTCCCTGCCTTCAAGATCCTGAACCCGATCTTCAAATGTTACATATACTACCGATAATCCAAAAAGAGAAATAGATCTCACTAAGGTTTTCTTGGGAACGGTATTCATTTCGATCTCAATTGGAATAGTTACCAAACGCTCTACCTCTTCAGCGCTTCTTCCAGGCCATTGAGTAATAATTGTAATTCTGGTATTGGTAAGATCAGGAAAGGCAACGATCGGAGTATTCAAATAAGAAATAAAACCAGCAATAAAAAGACCAATACCCAATAAGAGAATATAAATTCTATTTTGAAGCGATAAGGAAATAATGGATCTAAGGAGGCGCATATTTAATCCTTCTTATTAAGCTTTGAATAGACCAATAGCTGATGCCTGCTGATGATGCGTGTCCCAATGGGAACAGGAGGTTCCAGATAGGCTACGTTGCCAACAATTGAGTGAGGCACTACATTTATAATACTCATATGACAAGTATCCTTATAAGCCACCACAAAGTATTTGTTCTCCTCGAATATAAAAGCATCTTTGGAAATAGATGGGAATGCATGCGTAGAATTTTCAGTTCTTACTATAACACTGGCATACATTCCAGGTTGCAGTTTAAAATCGGGATTCAAAAGAACTATGCGAAGCTGGGTGACCTTTGCAACAGGATCAAGCGCTCTGGAAATTTTGGATATTGCCCCTCTATATGGTTTCTCATAAGCGAATGTTTTAATCTCTACACTATCGCCTACCTTGACCTTTTTAAGATCATTCTCAAA
>DATMOV010000188.1:0-2132 GCA_035568055.1 Cytophagaceae bacterium | reverse complement strand
TCAAATCGAAAAGTATATCCGTAAATGAGGGGGATAAAGTAAGAAGAGCCTCTTTTGAAAGATATGATGTGGCAGGAAATGTAGTCGAAGAGATCGATTATAATAAAGAGGGAGAGATTAAAAAACATGAGACTTATAAATTCAATAAAAATGGCGATGATATCGAACACGTAATTTACAATCCGGACGGGTCCGTTAAAAAGAAAACACTGACAAAATATAACGCTGACAAAAACAAGACAGAAGAGGAAGAATATGTCAATGGCATATTAAAGCAGAAGATAGTTTATTCCTATAATAAATTCGGGGAAAGGATCGATGAGGTTAGTTATGATGCCAGTGGTGCTGTAATCGAAAAAAGCACATATAGCTATAATAACAAAGGATTGCGGACAGAAAAGAAAACTTTTGACAGCAGCGGCAAGATAATTTCAACCAAAATATTTTCTTACGAATTTTAATGGAAGATATCCGGCACATATTGAATAAATATTCTCCGATCACCCTCGAAGAAATGGATGGTGTAAATCTCCAGAACAGAACAGACACTAAGTTTGTGTTCGCTGCAAAGCACCTGCCTTCAATACTTGAAAGGCTCTCAAACGATTACAGAGCTCTGGAAGTACAAGATCTTCGGGTTAGCAGTTATCAAACCCTTTATTATGATACTGAGGATTTTCAGCTATACATGGCACATCAGAACGGGAAGGCTAACAGGTATAAGATAAGAGCAAGAAAATACGTGGATTCTAACCTGCATTATTTTGAGATTAAATTCAAAAACAACAAAGGCCGCACGATTAAGGAAAGAGTGAAGATCAAAAAGATCAAGGATACTTTAAATGACAAGGTATCGGTCTTTCTCAAAGAAAAAACCTCTTTTGATCCGGCATTTTTAAAACCTAAATTATGGGTAAACTATTCCAGAACAACACTGGTGAATACGTTCACAAAAGAAAGAGTGACAATTGACAGCAACCTTACTTTTGAAAAAGACGGATTAACAAAACCATATAACCACATTGCCATTGTAGAGGTTAAGCAGGAAAAAGTGTCATCGTCCCTTTTTGGGAAAATAATGAAAGAAATGCGTATCGAGAATGGGTCAATCAGTAAATATTGTATCGGGGTCACCCAGATTTACGACGCTATTAAGAAAAATAACTTCAAGCCCCAATTGCTATTTTTAAATAAAATTTTTTAAACAAGATTACCATGTTGCTACAAATTAAAACCACTTTTTTTATTCTGATTTTTTTCTTTGCAGGTACATGTCAGAATATTTCTTATGCCCAGGATTCATATGATGAGACTGTACAGGTAGACGATGAAGAAATTATAAAAGATAAGAAAGAAAAAAAGAAAAAAGCCAAAGAAAGGGTGACAGAGATCAGGCTAAACAAGAAATTTGTTTCCTGCTTCCTGATCAATATACTTACAGTCATCATCCTTATTATTTTTATATATTATCCGAATTATAAACAGAAGGATTATTTCTTTACCTATTTTATTTTCAACATTGTGATCTTCATGCTCACTTTCGTACTCAACCAGGTGAAGATTTCCATGGGCGCAGCCTTCGGACTTTTCGCGGTATTCTCTATGCTGCGCTATCGGACAGAGGGTATTTCCATGAAGGATATGACTTACCTTTTCATTGTCATAGGAATTGGCCTGATAAGCGCGATCCAGCTTGAGTATTATGAACTTGCTATTATCAATGGGGTTATTATTCTGAGCACGTTCGTACTCGATGGGAATTTTATTCTTAAACGGGAACTGACCAAAAATATACAGTACGAAAATATAGAAATGATCAAACCGGAGAATCATGGAAAACTGATAGAGGATCTTAAAAATCGCACAGGACTAAACATTCATAGAATATCCGTAAACAGGATAGATTTTCTGAAAGATTCCGCAGTCATTAAAATTTATTATTATCAATCACGATAAGCAAATAGAATACTATTCATTTGATCATTTAAAAAGATCCTGAAGAACTTCCCCTTCCATCACGGGCATAGGAAATCCTAAAAGTTTCGATACTGTTGCCGGCACATCAACCTGCCGGTGTTCTTTATCAATGATTATATTCTTCTTAAAGTCAGGTCCTGCCGCGAAGAAGTTAA
>DATMOV010000187.1:0-6779 GCA_035568055.1 Cytophagaceae bacterium | reverse complement strand
TATTCTTTTCCTGCAACCACTATTACAATTTCTCCTTTTATTGTTGTCTTTGCTGCAAAGTGCCGGATAATTTCTTCTACCGTTCCATTGACAGTCTCTTCATACATCTTCGTAAGTTCTCTTGACACTGAAGCCCTGCGTTCAGGACCAAGATATTCTTTCAATTGCTCCAGTGTTTTCAAAAGCCGGTGTGGCGACTCATACATAATCATCGTTCTCCCTTCCTCCGCCATCGCTTTGAATTTTGTTTGCCGTCCTTTTTTCACCGGAAGAAACCCTTCAAAAATAAAAGAGTCGCAGGGCAGGCCCGATTTAACCAGCGCCGGAATAAAGGCGGTTGGTCCGGGCAGACATTCCACTTTAATATCATGTTTCAAACATTCCCTCACCAGCAAAAAGCCAGGATCAGAAATGGCAGGTGTTCCTGCATCTGATACCAAGGCTATTTTTTCTCCGCCTTTAAGTCTGTTCACTATTCCTTCCAGGGTTTTATGCTCGTTGAAGGTATGGTGGCTTTGAAGATTTCCTTTGATATTGAGATGCTTTAAAAGTATGCCTGTGGTTCGTGTATCCTCGGCAAGAATAGTATCCGCTTCTTTGAGTATCCTAATGGCTCTTAGCGTGATATCCTCCAGGTTTCCAATTGGGGTTGGCACTAAATATAATGAGGCTTTATTTTCCTGATTTTCCATCGCTCTAAGATAAGAATTTTGTGCCGCTTCCCTGAAAACAATATCCTTTCATGTCCGGTTCTATTAATTGGGGGAGATTGATGATGGAAAATGTTGGAACATCGGGCAATGAAGTAATTATTTCAAAATATCAGTCGGTAAGAAGATTGACAGAAAAAATCTGCGGGCCTTTGCTCGACGAAGATTACGTGGTGCAGCCGGTGGAAGATGTTAGTCCGCCTAAATGGCACCTCGCACATACAAGCTGGTTTTTCGAGACCTTCATCTTAAAGAAATTTCATAAAAATTATAAACTGTTTGATCCTGCTTTCAATTTTATTTTCAACTCATATTATGAGAGCATTGGCAACAGACTGCTCCGCACGCACCGCGGTAATCTGACGCGACCTTCCATCGACCAGATTTATAGTTACAGAAATTATATTGACAAATATATGCTGGAAGTGCTCGACGGCAAGCTCAATCTGGAATTAATCACGTTTTTGGAACTTGGCCTGCAGCATGAGCAGCAGCACCAAGAATTGCTCATAACAGATATTAAATATATTCTCGGACATAATCCGTTGTTCCCGGTTTATATGGAAAGACCGGTGGATAAGTCTATCAAGGTACCAAGGGAAATCCAGTTTGTTGAGATACCCGAAGGGCTTTATGAAATAGGTTATGACAATGGCGGCTTTTGCTTCGACAATGAGAAACCGGTTCACAAAAAGTATATTCAGAAATTCCGGATCATGGACAGGCTTATTACCAATGGTGAATATTTGCAGTTTATGAATGATGGCGGATATAGAAATTTTGCCTACTGGCTTTCAGACGGATGGAACATGGTTCAGAAATCCGGATGGAACGCACCATTTTACTGGATAGAGAAAGACGGTGACTGGCACGAATATACTTTGGGCGGATTAAAAAAAATTGATACTGATGCACCCGTTACTCACATAAGCTTTTATGAAGCGGAGGCATTTGCCAACTGGGCGGGTAAAAGGTTGCTCACTGAATTTGAATGGGAAGTCGCAGCCAGGTTTCTTAAGCTGGATGTATCCAAAGGAAATTTTCTTGAATCGGGAATTTATCATCCGGCAGGAGCAATGGATAATAATAACCAGATGCTGGGAGATGTGTGGGAGTGGACATACAGCGCGTACCATCCTTATCCGGGATATAAAAGAGAAGAAGGGCCGCTCGGAGAGTATAACGGAAAGTTTATGATTGGACAGGTCATTTTACGTGGCGGTTCTTGTGCGACACCCAGGGACCATATCAGAATCACCTACAGGAATTTCTTCCAGCCTGAAAAAAGATGGCAGTTCACAGGAATAAGATTAGGAGAAAATGCTTAATGTATGCTGAAATTATTAAGAGATAGAGATATCAGAAAAGAAAATCTTTTTGCCAAAGATGTGCTTGCCGGATTGAGCAAACATCCAAAGCATCTTTCATCAAAGTATTTTTATAATGACAGGGGAGATGAACTGTTTCAGGAGATCATGCATCTTCCTGAATACTATCCGACTAAATGTGAGTATGAAATTCTTAATGCCAATAAAGCTGAATTTCTTAAAGTATTTCCGCATGATAATTTCTTTCAGTTGATAGATCTGGGTGCCGGTGATGGTTTAAAGACAACACTGCTTTTGGAATATTTTCTTGAACAACATGTCGACTTTGAGTTTACACCTATAGATATTTCTCAGAATGCCATCGATAAGTTGGTAGAGAAGATCCATATTAAGTTGCCTCAATTGAGAACGTCAGGAATCGCTACCGATTATTTTGAAGCATTGAACCGATTAAAGGAAAGGAAGAATGTGAAAAAGGTTGTTCTCTTTCTGGGCTCAAACATTGGAAATTTTCAGCGTAAAGAAGCAGTAGGTTTTCTCTATAAGCTTCATAAAAGCCTCAACAAAGGAGATCTGCTGCTGATAGGCTTTGATCTGAAGAAAGACCCAAGAACTATCATGTGTGCTTATGATGACAATAAAGGTATCACAGCCGCTTTTAATTATAATTTACTCATAAGAATGAATGATGAGCTTGATGCAAATTTTATTTTGTCCCAGTTTAGCCATGCTCCATCTTATTGCCCTGAGACAGGCGAGCTGAAAAGTTTTATCATATCAAAATGCAAGCAAACGGTTAAGATCGGAAGGCTTCATAAAACATTTCACTTTGAGCCATGGGAAGCTATCCTGACAGAATATTCCAATAAATATGATCTTGGCGGAATAGAATCTATGGCTAAAGAATCAGGTTTTGAAATGATAAAAAATTACTTCGACAAGAAGTGTTTCTTTACAGATAGTTTGTGGAGGGTAAAATAGACCAGGATTCGTGGGATTAAAGGGATTAATAGGATTAACAAAAACAGAAGTCAGGTATTGTTTTTAATTTCCTGTAACAGCTTAATAAATTCAAGAGAAAAATTGTATGCGTCACCTGGCCATCGTGCGGATAAATAATTTCTGTCTCCGACAAAGAAACCTCTTCCTAAATGATTAAAGTTGTCTCTGAATAAAGGATTTGGTCCCTTAATAAAATTATTAGTATCGGCTAAAACAGCCCTTACTTCATCTTCGACTGTAATCTCCGGATAGGTCAGGTAATAATCCTTCAGCCATAATCTGGTCATATTAAATGCTGTTAATTCCTGTGACTTCAGCAATGCTGTTGTTTTGTAATTATGAATAACTGATTTTTTCGTTTTGGGATCAATGCTTCGGGCAGCTAACACAACACCATGACAAATTGCCGCAACAGGTTTTTGTGCTGTGAAAAAATCAACAACAAGTTGCTGTAATATTATTGATTCCAGATATTCCTTCACACCTTTATCATGCCCGCCCGGCAATAGTATAGCATCAAAATCTTCTTCCTTGGCATCTGTATATTTTAATGGGCTGCAAAACGATCTGTCCTTTTCTGTCTCGTGATAAGCATCAATTGCATCTTGTCTTGCCTGTAAAATCGGTTTCCACATTCCAAGATTTTCACCGGTAAGCATTTTGTTGTCTGTCTTTGCTTTTTTCCCTTCCGGTGTTGCAAATATTATTTCAAAATTCTTTTCAGATATTATCTTCCAGGGCACAGCAACTTCTGTCGGATCAAACCCATAAGATGGAATAGGTATCAATATTCTTCTTTTGTTCATTTTTGTTCGGTATCGTTCTATAATGACCGCTGGCGGTTTTAGGCCTGGCGAAGACAGGGGTTAGAAGTACAAATACTTAACATGGCACAAATGTACCATAGAATTCCGAATGTTCATGATATCATCCGTCCCAGCCACTGCTCCAGTGTATTGCAAATCGGATAACGATTTTTTTTGTTATCTTGTATCATACAACTTTTCAACTTCTACAATTATGAACATTGTACTAATAATTATCCAGGGTCTGCTTGTTTTTATATTCTTAATGGCGGGATTTTTTAAACTCATACAAACAAAAGAAAAGATCGTTACCGGTGGTGGCGCATGGGCAGCGGATTTTGCAACTACCCATATCAAGATCATAGGAGCGCTGGAGGTTCTACTTTCAGTGGGATTATCGCTTAGCCTTTTTCTTTCTGTTCCTCCGGTTCTTGCGCTGGTTTCATCCGCAGGAATGGGCGTGGTTATGCTCGCTGCTGCCTTCGTGCATATTAAGAGAAAAGAATATGGCCTTCTGGCGCTCACGCTTGTAGTAAGCTTCATAGCTTTTTTCCTGACTTATCAGAGCTGCTTTAGCATTTGCCAATAATTCGATCGCTTCTTGTCTGTGAAACAAATAAGTCAGGTCGAAGCTTAAAACCCCTGCAAATTCAAATCTGCAGTGTCTATCATGGAAACCGTCTTACCCATTTTCTTTTGAATGATTTTAAAATGATGGCTGTCATCAGGACATATTAATGTGATCGCTTTCCCCGGCGATTCTGCTCTTCCGGTTCTTCCTATTCTGTGAACATAATCCAGCGGCGAGCGCGGCAATTCATAGTTGATGACAAATGGCAAGAATTGTATGTCGATGCCGCGCGAAGCTATATCCGTTGCCACGAGCACTCTCAGCTTGCCATTTTTAAATTTATTCAGCGATTCTATTCTTGCGCCCTGGCTTTTTTTACTGTGCATGGCAGATGCATCAATTCCGTTTTTGTTGAGCTTCACCACCACGTGGTCGGCCTGATGAACAGAAGATACAAAAACCAGCACCTGCTGCATGTTTTCATTTTTAATTAAATACCTCAGCAAGACTCCTTTTCTTTCGGCATCCGTCAAGTAAGCAACCTGACTAATGAGATCAACATCGGTTTTTTCCTTCTTCACTTCTATCAGCAGGGGATCCCTCAGCATATTTTTTTTGATGAAGTCTACCTGCTCCCCCAGTGTTGCAGAAAATAATATATTTTGTCTTTTGGCTGGCAATAGTCTGAATATTTCATCCATTTCATCCTTGAAACCCAGGTTCATCATTTTATCTGCCTCATCGAGAACCAGAACTTCCGTTTCGGAAAGATGGATGGAATTTGATCTGACCAGATCAAGCAACCTTCCGGGTGTTGCCACCACAATTTGAGTATTTTGCAAGGCCATCATCTGTGGATTGATTGAAACCCCTCCGTAGACGGCAAGTATCTTAATTTTTTTAGGAATAGCATCGATATAGTACTGAAACACATCTCCAACCTGTATCGCCAGCTCTCTTGTCGGCACCAATACCAATACTTGAGGATATCTGTTCGCAGACAATTTTCTGTTTTGCAGAAGCTCCAGAATGGGTAGCGCAAAAGAATCTGTTTTACCCGAACCGGTTGGTGCCATACCAAAAACATCCCTGCCTTTTAATATGGCAGGGATAGCTTGCCGCTGAATGGGGTATGCCTGCTCATATTTTTTTTCCGCAACAGCTTTTAATAAGGCAGCTGATAAACCGAGGGATGAAAATGACATAAATTTTTATTTCTGGAAAGATACGAAGTTTGTGTCTTGTATAAGTGGGTATCTCTTTAATCATGCATTTGCTTTAGGCAGAAAAGTTCGAAGACTTTCCATTCATAAAGTCCGAAGTCTTTTAAGGGAGGTTTCGGACAAATGTTTGTAAAGATTCTATTTCAGATCATTTACGTTGAAGTTTACCGGGGATGTTTCTACGTATGCTTCCAGTCTTGCAAAGGAACTTTAGAGTTATTAGTGTTTCGGGTAGCCGCCCGCTAATAATTAAAAATTCGACTAGTGATGAGCATGGTTAAGCTCGATGCAGGTCGCGTGATTTTGTGCGGTATTGTACTGATTATCTTATGGATTCACTATCCTTCCATTATATCCATAGGACTATATTTATCAAATTTTGGGAAAATACTACTATAATCACTTACCAGTTTTCTCTTTAATAAAATTTCAGTCAGCACATTTCTATAATCCGTTGTTATAGCCAGGTCAACCCCTTTGTCTAACTGGTCAGAAGCAAGGCCGGGCCAATTTCCATACATCCTTCCACCTTTCACATTTCCGCCAAGTACCATCATTAGTCCGCCATAACCATGATCCGTTCCACCGTTTCTGTTTGCTTTTAACCTTCGCCCAAACTCAGACATTGCAACAATGGTTGTCTTTTTGTGATATTTATGTATGTCGTTATAAAACGCTACAATGTTTCTTGAAAGCGCGTCTGTCATTTTTTTAAATCTCCATTCCTGCCCATCATGCATATCCCAGCCATCAAAATCTACGGTGGCCACTTTCAATCCCACCTCCATCTTAATTAATTGTGCTACGGATTTGAAAGATTTTGCAAGTTCATCCCCTGGCCAGTCGGAAGGATACTCCGCATCGTGATCAACTGTGTAATGATCGAGACTCATATTGTCGGTTAAAGCTGCTTTAATATGATCTATGTTATCGAGCGCACCTTTGCCGGATTGATGAACCAGGGAAGTACCATCCTCATACATATTTGAAAGAACTTTCAACATTTTTGAGTTCCAATCCAGTTGCAGGTCTTTTATTTCGGTAAGGTTTAGTAAATCCATAGTGCCAAGTAAGGAGGCTGGTGCGACGTTTCCAATCGCAAAAGCGGGTACATTTATTCCGGAATGGAAAGTTTTAAT
>DATMOV010000186.1:0-5917 GCA_035568055.1 Cytophagaceae bacterium | reverse complement strand
GACGGAAGAGCTTGCCGCTAATCTTCGCCTGGAAGGGTTTTCGGTAAGACCTTATCACGCCGGGCTTGACAAAAAGGTGAAAGAAGAAAATCAGGAGCTCTTCATTAAAGACAAAGTGAAGATCATAGTGGCAACGATCGCTTTTGGGATGGGCATTGATAAATCGAACGTACGTTATGTGATCCACATGGATCTTCCTAAAAATATTGAGGGCTACTATCAGGAAACCGGAAGAGCCGGAAGAGATGGCCTGCTCAGCGAAGCAATTCTTTTTTACAGCATCGCTGATCTCACCAAAATGAAGAAGATGGTGGAGACAGATGGAAACCAGGCTCATTCTGATCTGATGATCGGCAAACTGAATAAGATGGCCGAATATTGCGAAACGAAAACCTGCAGGAGAAAATTTCTGCTGAATTATTTCGGTGAAGAATTTCCCGATAATTGCCAGAGTTGTGATGTCTGTGTGAACGTATATGAAGAAGAAGACGGAACGATACCGGCGCAGAAAATACTTTCCGCTGTTTCGCGTCTGCAGGAAAGATATGGCATGAATTATATCGTAGACTTTCTCCGCGGATCCAAATCTGAGAAAATCCATGGTGATCACATGAGCCTGCGTACTTATGGCGCGGAGAAAGATACTGCCAAAGATGACTGGATGAGATATATCAAAGATCTTATTCAAGGAGGATATCTGCGAGTTGACCAGGGTATTTATCCTGTGCTGAAGCTTACTGAGAAAAGTGCGTCTGTGCTGAGCGGTGAAGAGAAAGTCTTAATGCACAAAATAGTTGAGAAACTTGAAGTAAGGGAAGCAGCGCCTGAATATGAAAAAGAATTGTTTGATCAACTGAAAGAACTGCGGACTAAATACGCAGAGGAAGAAAATGTGCCGGCTTACATTATTTTCTCCGATGCAACTCTTATTGAGCTTGCCACTTATTTACCGCAAGACTATAAGGACCTAAAATCCATCTCCGGCTTTGGAGATATCAAGACTGAAAAATATGGCGAAGCTTTTCTATTGGTAGTCGCAAGCTATTGCTTGGAGAAAGGTTTAACGAGCAGAATAGAGCTGAAGAATAAAAAAATAAAAAAGACTAACCTTACCGGTGAGATTAGCGAAACAAAGCAAGCCACTTTCAATTTATTTTCGATGGGTAAAAGCATTAACGAGATTGCCGGGATCAGAAATCTGAGTCCGGTTACTATAGAAGGCCACCTGGCGGAATTTATTCTTTCAGGCAAGATTGATATTTCAAAGCTGGTAAGCCCCGAAAAAGTGCCGGCCATCGAAGCTGCTATCCGCCTCCACGGCGACCAGAAGCTCACTCCCTTAAAAGAAGAACTCGGTGATGATTATAGCTGGGGCGAAATCAAAGCAGTGATTAATTTTTTGAATAGGAAGAAGGAAGAGCAGTTGTTGTAGGGGGATAGGCTGACCCTCTCGCCGTCAAGGTGCTCTTAATAATTTTTTAATATTTAAAATGAGTAGAGTAATTAAATCATCTTTAGGGTTTTTTTCTCCCACTTATTTATCATTTCTTTTATTAATGCTTGATTGTTGTGTACTTGATTTTAGATCCCTTTGTAGAATGGTTTGCCGATAGGTGAGGATCAATCTTGAATTTTGGAATCTAATAAAAAGCGCATATTCCGCAACAGTGATTTATACTGATTTTTAAATATAAACCCCGCTGCACTTCGCGCACTGCACTCACCCCTCCTCACACACAAAACATTTCTATTTTTCATTAGGTTAATCTGATTAGATCAGCTAACGATTAATTATATGAAGAGAATCTTACCAGCTATTTTTTTTATTATTTGCAGTAATTTTGCGTTCGGACAAACTTCATTAAGATATAGAGTAACACCGTGGTCAGATAATAAGAAAGCGGCCGTCACTGTTACATTGGATGATGATTGTGATGGTCAATTCATATATGGAGTTCCCATCATGAACGCGAGAAATATCAAAGGCACATTTTTTATTATTACTGGTGATGGTTATACCTGTGATGGTGCGACTAACTGGCCTTATTACGTCAATGCAGCGGCTTCAGGTCATGAGGTAACAGCGCATACAGTTACACACCAGGACCTTACCACATTATCATCCGCACAAGTAAACTACGAGATGCAGACTTCACAAAATGACGTAATCCAAATGGTGTTTGGCCAAAGATCACAGACCTTCGCATATCCTTATGGTGCGGGTGGAGGCAGTGGCCCGGGTGAGGCGAACGTGAGAACTATCGCTCATACCTATTTTATCGGTGCCAGAGGCGCGGGTGTAAATCCAAGTGGGTTTGACGAATATAATGACTATACAAATACGGCATTTCAAGATTATTACTTCCAGGTGGAAAGCTATGAGGTAAGTTCCGCAGTTGATATTACGACTTACAAAAATATATTGAATGCAGTAATCTTAGATGGCGGATGGTTTATTCCTCAATACCATGGCATACAGACGAGCGGTTACGATCTTATCACCTCGGCCGCTTTCACTGCACAGATGGATGCATTGTCCGCCCAAAGTTCGAGCTTATGGCTGGCACCTTTTGCACAGACATTGAAATATCATAAAGAACATGATTCACAAAATCTTGTTATTGTTTCAGAAGATGCGGGTGCATGGAGATTGAACCTTTCAGATAATCTCCCTGACGCAAGTTTTGATCAGCCTTTGACTATACGTTTGAAAGCGCCTTCATGGGTGTATACTTCCGTTACACAAGGGACAAAAACCCTGAGTGTAATTACAGACGGCGATACCCTGCAATTTAACGCAATACCTGACGGAGGAAATATTGTGTTTAATAAAGGTGTCACCGGTCCCTCTATCGCAACTAATGCAATGACAGGAAGTCCTTTCTGCGCTGGTGCGGCAGTTGTTGTTCCATTTACTATAAGCGGAACTTTCAACAGCGGTAATATTTTTACAGCACAGCTTTCAAGCTCAACAGGCAGCTTCACAACTCCTGTGAATATAGGAACTCTTACAGGGATAGCGAGCAGTTCTATCTCAGCAAACTTACCCGCAAACGTAACAGCCGGAAATTCATACAGGATCAGGGTGGTATCTTCCTCCCCTATAGTTACCGGGACAGACAATGGCACGAATATTATTGTAAATGCGGCTCCGGTGTCAGTCATCAGCAGCACGTCAACAACATTCTGCACAGGAGGCTCGGTAACATTATCCGCCAATACCGGTACAGGGATTAGTTATCAATGGATGCAAAATGGTGTTAATATATTAGGAGCAGTTAACTCTACTTATTCTGCTTCAAATGCCGGTACTTATGCAGTCAAAGAAACTAATTCAAGCGGTTGTACTTCCACATCAGCAGGAGTTATAATTACTGAAAATACAAATTGTATGTCTATTGGAACTAATACAATTACAGGAAGCCCTTTCTGCGCAGGGACTCCGGTTGTTGTTCCTTTCACTGTCAGCGGGACTTTTGTCAGTGGCAATATTTTTACAGCACAGCTTTCAAGCTCAACAGGCAGCTTTGTAACTCCAGTCAACATTGGAACTCTCACAGGCGTAGCGAGCAGTTCTATTTCAGCGAACATACCCGCCAATGCAGTTGCCGGAAGCTCATACAGGATCAGGGTGGTGTCTTCCTCGCCTTTAGTTACAGGGACGGATAATGGTACAAACATTATTATTAATACTGTTCCGGTGTCAACCATCACCAGTCCTTCAACAACATTCTGTACAGGAAGTTCGGTAACATTATCTGCCAACACTGGCAGCGGAATTAGCTATCAATGGATAAAAGATGGAGTTAATATATCAGGAGCTACAATCTCTACTTACGCCGCATCAGCTGCCGGTACTTATGCAGTCAAAGAAACGATATCAGGTAGTTGCTCTGCCACATCAAATGGTATTTCCATTACTCAGAGTACAAATTGCGCACATCTGGCTCAGACTATAACTTTTCCTGTTATTCCAAATAAAACATATGCTTCTCCACCATTTAGGATCACAGCAACAGCAAGCTCAGGGCTGCCTGTATCATTCAGCATCTTATCAGGGCCAGCAACAATATCTAAAGATACTGTAAAAATTACCGGTGTCGGAACAGTGATTATAAGAGCTTCACAGGCTGGCAATGCGACGTATGATCCGGCACCCAATGCAGATAATAGTTTTATTGTCAATAAGGCTTCACAAAGTATCGTATTTCCAGTAATACCCAATAAGCAATTAACCGATCCACCATTTACTATTAACGCATCAGCAAGCTCCGGACTTCCAATTACGTTCAGTGTAGTTTCTGGTCCGGCTACCATTTCCGGGAATATTATTACACTTACAAAAGTTGCCGGGACCGTAACTGTAAGAGCGACTCAGACAGGAAATATAAATTATCTGGCTGCCGCGGCGACGACAAGCTTTACGGTAGGAAAACTAGCACAGACAATCAATTTTCCGCAAATACCAGATCATGAAGCCCTCGACGACCCATTCCAGCTTCAGGCCACCGCAAGTTCCGGCCTCCCCGTAACATTTGAAATACTTTATGGCCCCGCGGATATAGAAGGCGATAATTATGTTTACTTATGGGAATATGCAGGAGAGGTAGGAGTAAGAGCAACACAAGCCGGTAACTCACAATACGCCGCAGTATATGTGGACCAATCATTTTATGAATATGTAGGAAGCCCAAGATTGAGCGCAGACTCTTCATCGCTCCTGACGAAGGCTGCACCGATGGAGCAGTATTCTGTTTACCCCAATCCTGCACATGATATTCTGAAAATAAAATTTGACAAGGCTGAGAATATTGAAAGCTATACTTTCTCACTTCAGTCGGGTGCAGGAGAGCGGATTGACGGTATAGAATTTATTCCTGATAAAGTTTATAATGAGGTAGCTGTAGACATCCGGCTTCTGGCTTCCGGCATCTACTACCTGTTTATTTTTGACGGTAAAAAAAGCAGGGTCAATAAAATTCTGAAGGAGTGAAGATTTTTAGGAAATAAACTTCAATATAAGAACACCGTCAACTTAAGGATGAGAAATGTACGAACTGCGCGTCATTGCGAGTTTCAACACCCCTAAAAGTGCTTGATGTGGAAATGACAAAATATCACGCAAAGAACGCAAAGTAGTTTCTCTGCGTCTTTGCGTGAAATAAGTATGAATAGTTACAAAATGATCCCAAATCAAAATAAATATTTGTTTATAAGCATTTTAATCACATTGAAATTAAACTGTCATTGGTAGGCAAATGACTGGTTATTTAAAGTAATGCATTAAGAATTTTGCACGCTTTTTTAAATGAAATGCCGAAGAGATCCACGAGCTTAACTTTTCTTTGGCCTGTCCCCGCAGGCCAACAGCTAAAAAAAATATTGATGAATCTTATTTAGAACCACCTGCTTTATTTTTTCTCGCAGGCTTAATTTTAATCGACTTATAATACTTGCAAATCTCCGTAATCGGACAAATATCACATTTGGGATTTCTTGCTACGCAGATATAGCGGCCATGGAGAATGATCCAATGATGGGCTTTGTGGATGAGTTCATCGGGAATGTATTTTACAAGTTGCTTTTCCACTTCCAACGGCGTGTTTGCATTTTCTGAAACCAATCCAATTCTTTTTGACACACGGAACACATGGGTGTCCACTGCCATCTTGGGTTGCTTATGAATTACAGAAGCGATGACATGAGCAGTCTTTCTGCCAACGCCGGGCAGTTTTTGCAATTCATCCACATCAGAAGGAACTTCGCCGCCATAATTTTCAACCAGCATTCTTGCCATACTGGCAAGATGTTTTGCTTTATTATTGGGGAACGAAATGCTTTTGATATAAGGAAATATTTCATGGGAAGATGCTGTCGCCATGTGCTGTGGCGTGGGGAAGTCTTCGAAGATCTTGGG
>DATMOV010000185.1:0-7625 GCA_035568055.1 Cytophagaceae bacterium | reverse complement strand
ATATGGTTATCAATTTCAAAAGTGAATAAGCTTTCGGCAGAAATATCAGAGATCAAAACTTCAGGAGATCTATCTCTGATAACACTTAATTGTCATGGAGAATTATTTTCTTCTCTTATTATCAGCCATCAGGAGGAATATATTCAAAAAGGAAATAAGGTTTATATGGTGTTCAAAGAAACGGAAGTTTCTATCGGCAAAAGTTTGAATGGCGGCTTAAGTATCCGAAACAGATTTAAATCTGTGATTGAAGAAATAGAGAAAAGGATATTACTTTCGGAGATCAGATTAAATTTTAAAGGCAAAATAATTACTTCTATTATTACCACATCCTCCTGCGAGGCCCTTGATCTCCGAATGGGGGAAGAGGTGGAAGGTCTTTTAAAGACCACTGAACTTTTCATCATGAAATATGAATAATTGGGAACCTCTTTTCCTTTCATTGAAGCTTTCGCTCATCACTACATTTATATTGGTTTTGGTGGGGGTTCCACTTGCTTACTGGTTGTCCTGTACCAAAATCAGGATGAAGCCGGTCTTTGAAAGTATCATAAGTATGCCATTAGTGCTTCCACCTTCTGTACTGGGATTTTATCTTTTGCTGGCGTTCAGTCCGAATAACTTCTTCGGAAAATTTCTGGATACTCATTTCAACCTCCGGCTTGTATTTTCATTTGAAGGATTGATTCTGGCTTCTATTCTCTATAGCCTTCCATTTATGATTTACCCCGTGCAAGCAGGATTCCAGAATCTGCCAACCTCGCTGAAAGAAGCTTCCTATACATTAGGAATTTCCCCTTTCAGGACTTTTTTAAAAGTAATGATTCCAAATATCAAACCTGCTTTGTTATCCGGGATCGTATTGACCTTTGCGCACACGGTAGGAGAGTTTGGTGTGGTGCTGATGATAGGTGGGAATATTCCAGGAGTAAGCAAAGTGGCTTCTATTGCCATTTACGATGAGGTAGAAAGCATGAATTATGAAGCAGCTAATTTTTATGCGATGGTATTGGTGGCTGTATCGTTTATAGTTTTGTTTTTGCTATTTTGGTTTAACAGGAAGTTTGAAAGAAAGATCTGATATGTTCGAAATCGAGGTAAAGAAGAAATTACATTCTTCTCAGGGAAACATGGTGCTTGATATTGCTCTCCAAATCGAACAGGGGAAGTTCATTTCTCTTTACGGAAAATCAGGAGCCGGTAAAACTACCCTGTTAAAAATGCTGGCCGGACTTATCCAGCCGGACAAAGGGTCGATTAAAGCTGATCAGGAAATATGGTTCAGCAAAGAAAGACGAATTGACGCGGCTCCGCAGAAGCGCAAAATAGGTTTTGTATTTCAGGATTATGCACTTTTTCCTAATATGACGATTCAGGAAAACCTTGAATTTGTTCTGCCTGACAAGAAAATCAGAAAAAGAATTAGTGAGATACTAAATATTATGGGGCTTACAGAACTTTCCTCGCGTTATCCTTCTACCTTATCAGGGGGACAGCAACAGAGGGTTGCGTTAGCAAGAGCTCTTGTCAGGGAACCAGAATTGCTATTACTCGATGAACCTCTTTCTTCACTTGACTATGAAACACGATTTAGGTTACAGGATGAAATTATAAAGATTCACAGATATTTTTCTCTCACTACGATTCTAATAAGTCATGATCCTTCTGAGATATACAGATTATCAGACACAGTAATAGAACTTGATTTTGGTAAAATTGTAAAAAAGGGTTTACCATCAGAAGTTTTTCAGAACAGGGAGATTTCAGGTAAGGTGCAGTTAATGGGAGAAATACTGGCAATTGAAAGAAACGATGTCGTATTTATTGCTAAAGTCATTTCAGGAAATAACATCATGAAGATTATAGTAACAAGAGAAGAGGCTTTAAATCTTAAACCGAATGATACGGTTTTAATCACTTCAAAGGCTTTTAGTCCGGTTATTATAAAGCTGAATAACATTTGATTTGAATCACTCGAAACAAAACTCTTGCGAGAGCCAGATAGACTCACGCATGGATTCAATAATATTTCATCAGCTTTCAGGTTCTGATTAAATATTTATTATGAATTTGTGATTTAAAAAATCATGGAAAAAATAATTGTATTAATATTGCAACTGCACCATTTACCTTAAGTAAAAATGGTGCATTCATTTAACCAGCTATATAAATGCAAGAAGATCAATCAAATCACTATTTCCAGATGGCCCTCCGGTTTGTCAATAACACCGGCCGTCATATTTTCCTGACAGGCAAGGCGGGAACCGGCAAAACCACTTTTTTAAGAAAGATAAAAGAAACCAGCCATAAGAAGCTTGCGATTGTGGCCCCAACGGGCGTTGCGGCAGTGAATGCCGGAGGCACCACCATTCACTCTTTTTTTCAATTGCCTTTCGGCGCATTTCTTCCAGGCAATGAAAATGTGAGTCAACATTCCGGCCCGGCTATCAACAATCATCTTACCATGCTGCAGCAAATGCGCCTGAGCGGAGACAAAAGAAAATTAATGTCTGAGCTGGAACTGCTCATCATTGATGAAGTATCCATGGTGCGCCCAGACCTGCTAGACGCAATTGACGCAGTACTCAGGCATTTCAGAAAACACCCGAATGTACCATTCGGCGGTGTGCAGATGCTGTTTATAGGGGACCTGTTCCAACTGCCACCTGTCGTGAAAGATGATGAATGGAAAATTATTTCCCGTTATTATGCCAGCCCTTTTTTCTTTGATGCTCTTTCGTTAAAAGAAAGTTCCCCTCTTTATCTCGAGCTTAAAAAGATCTATCGGCAAAGCGATGCTTCCTTCATAGGAATCCTCAACAACGTCCGCAACAACAATATGCAACAGGCAGATTTTACAGCCTTGCACAAATATTACAAGCCAGGCTTTCAACCGGCGGTCAAAGGGGAATACATTACGCTCACAACACACAATTCTAAGGCAGATACCATCAATCAAAGTGAGCTGAAAAAATTACCCGGCAAAATATATTCTTTTGAAGCAGGCATCGAAGGGGAATTTAATGAAAGATCATTTCCCGTTGAAAGAAGTCTGAAACTGAAAGAAGGCGCGCAGATCATGTTCATCAAAAATGACAAGGGAGAGAACAGGCGTTTTTACAATGGTAAAATTGGTACAGTAAAAAAAATCGGAGGAGATGAGATCAGTGTTATTTTTCCCGGCTCGGAAGAAGAAATGCTGCTTGAAAAGGACACCTGGAAAAATATTCGTTACCAATACACCCAGGGCACGGACAAGATCGAAGAAGAAACATTAGGGACATTCACTCAATTTCCCGTGAGGCTGGCCTGGGCCATCACCATTCACAAAAGCCAGGGGCTTACCTTCAGTAAAGCGATCATTGATGCGGGAGAATCATTCGCACCCGGCCAGGTCTATGTCGCATTGAGCCGCCTCACCTCGCTGGAAGGATTGATACTTTATTCTCAGTTGCAACCCAACTGCATCAGTTCAGATGAAAGGATTGTCGCTTATACCAGCTCCGAACCAGCCTATGATGTTTTACAACAGCAGCTGGCAGAGGCGCAAAAAGGATACCTTTATGCGCAACTCTATACTATTTTCGACTGGAGCAAACTTTTCAGCGCGATGGAAGAGTTCGTCGCCAGCTTTGCGGAGCGCCAGATCCCTCTGCAGGGTAAAGCAAAGGCACTTGCTGTTTCATTATTATCCAAAATTTCGGTACAGCAGGAAATCGCTGGAAAATTTACAAAGCAGCTTGACCAGTTGCTTCCTGAAGCAGGAAAGGACGGGTATGCCATTGTGCATCAACGGGTAGAAGCTGCCTGCAATTATTTCTCAAAGAATTTAAATGAAGAATTTTTTACGCCTCTCAAGGCGCATCAGGATGATATGTCTAAGCGGACGAAAGTAAAAAAATACCTGAAAGAAGTGCATAGCATCATGCTTGACCTGCTGCATAAAAAAGATCAATTGGAACAGGCAATGAAGCTAAGCAGCGGATTGGTGAAAGGAGCCGATGCGGATACTTTGTTGAAGGAAATGAAAGAGGACATACCTTCTTCAAGAATGGCAGGTATAGAGATCGCGGCTAAAATGAAAGCCACTAAAGGAGAAACTCATCTCATAAGCCTACAGATGTTCCGTGAAGGAAAATGCATTCAGCAAATCGCGGAAGAACGGGGAATGGTAAGAGGAACCATTGAAACACATCTGTTGAAATTTCTCGCAACAGGAGAAATAGAATTGAGCGCACTGGTAACCGAAGAAAAGATATCGGAGATCCGCAAAGTAATTTCCGAGCTGGGTGATACAGGCTCGGCAGTTCTTAAGGAGAAACTTGGACCAGACTATAGCTATAACGAAATCAGAGCCGTGATGAATGATCATAGAAAGAAATCGGAAGAGAGAACTTTCTCAAAGTGAATTATGTAAATAATAAAGAAAAGTTCTTTCCTGCTATATCCTCTTCAGAATATCCGAAATTTCTTAATGCACAAGGATTAGTTCTTAAAATCGTTACTTGCTCATCCATAATAAATATCGCTGCCATTTTTGAATTTTCAAGCAGCGCTTTAAATAACAAAGAAGTATTGATGGGCAAATTATCCTGGTAATGCCTGTCACTTAATTTATCCACGAAATACTTATCTCTATTGCTTTTTTCGGTATCCATATAGTATGGTATTTAGGAACAGATATTTATAACTATAAATAGGAGGTGTTGTTTTAAAATCATCATAAACGACATCAAAACAAATATTAGAAATAGTATTTTTTTATACTCTTATATTTTATTTGTAATTAATCCCGCTTACTTTGCACTTACTAAATGAATAGAATATAAATATTCTGATTATTGCCGAACAAAGTTCATTGATTAAATCGTTGTATTTAAAGAAACCTGTTGGTTAAATAAAAGAACCTATGTCTACGATCATTGAACAAGTAAAAGATTTTTTTGTAAGCTGGAAGCCGGAAACTACGGTGGAGGAAGTCAAGCAACTGGTACAGGCGGGAAGTGACAGACAATACTTCAGGGTTCACACGGCACAGAGGTCTTATATTGTTACCTACAATAATAACATTCCTGAAAACCTGGCCTTCTTTGAGTTTACCAGGCACTTCAACAGCAAGCAGCTGGCAGTTCCTGAAATTTATCATATCAGTGCCGATAAATGTTTTTATATACAAACTGACCTGGGCGATACTTCTCTGTTTAACATTATTCAAAGCGAAGGCTATACCGCCCACACCTTTGAATTATATCAAAAAACTTTTGCGCAACTGGCACAGCTGCAAATACAGGGTGGCACAGGGCTGGACTATGATTACTGCATCGCGACCCGTTCATTCGACAGACAGGCAATTTATTCCGACCTGCTTTATTTTAAATATTATTTTCTGCGGGCATTAAAATTAAATTACGATAAGAATTTATTGTTAAATGATTTTGAAATGCTCAGCTACTATTTAATGCAGGAGCGGCATAAATTTTTTATGATGAGAGACTGCCAAAGCAGAAATGTGATGGTAAAAGATGACAAAGTATATTTTATAGATTATCAGGGCGGCATGCAGGGAGCACTGCAATATGATATCGCCTCCATGCTATGGCAGGCCAAAGCTGCTTTGCCTTATGAATGGAGAGATGAGCTTGTGAGTTATTATTTCGACAGGGCCAATGAACTTTTAAATAATCAATTAAATAAAAAAGACTTTCTGGAAAACTATCATGGCTTTGTATTGATAAGAATGCTGCAAACATTGGGCGCTTATGGTTTCAGAGGTTTGTTTGAAAGGAAGGCACATTTCATCAGCAGCATACCTTTTGCGCTTAAAAGTCTAAAATGGTTTTTGGAAAATAAAAAAATTCCCATTCGTTTACCTGAGCTGGAAAGAGTGCTTCAGGAAATGGTCAATGACGAGATTATTAATCGCTTTGAGAATGTAAAGGCCAGCAAGGAAAGCAAGCTCACAGTCAGGATCAACAGCTTCTCTTATAAAGGAACATTACCCCAAGACACTTCAGGAAATGGCGGTGGCTTTGTTTTTGATTGCAGAGGCCTGCTCAACCCCGGCCGCTTTGAGCAGTATAAAAAATTAACCGGGCGGGATAAAGAAGTTCAGGAGTTCCTCATGTATCAAACTGAAATGCCCGTATTCTTGCAACATGCCTATAGCCTTGTAGATATAAGTGTAAACGATTATCTGCAAAGAGATTTTGATAGCCTTATCATAAGTTTTGGCTGTACAGGAGGGCAACACAGAAGTGTATTCGCGGCTGATAGCCTGGCCAAGCATCTTAAAGAAAAGTTTGGGGTTAAGGTAGAGGTGAAACATATTGTGCAGGACGCTAAAGAATGGAAGAACTGAATATTTTACGTATTACGTTATACATTTTACGTTATGAAATCCGATAATAGCATTGCTAATAATATTTCTTTTTTGACGTAAAACGTATAACATATAACTTACGACTAATGAAGGCCATGATCTTTGCTGCCGGGCTGGGTACACGTTTAAAGCCATTTACTGATAACCATCCCAAAGCGCTGGCCATAGTAAATAATAAAACCCTGCTGCAAAGAAATATTGAGTATTTAAAAAACTTCGGTTTCACAGAGTTCGTCCTCAATGTTCATCACTTTCCGGATCAGATTATTTCCTTCCTGCGCAAGCACCATAATTTTGGCTGTAAAATAATAATCTCTGATGAGACTGATGCTTTACTTGAAACAGGCGGCGGCTTGAAAAAGGCGTCTCCTTATCTGAAAGGACAGGAAGCGTTTCTGGTGATGAATGTAGATATGCTTACCAACCTCAATATCGGCAGCATGATCGCTTTTCATCAATCAAATAAATCATTGGCTACATTGGCTGTTACCGGCAGAACCACTTCCCGGTATTTTTTATTTAATGACAGGAACGAGTTATGCGGATGGAAAAACACCAGGACCAACGAAGAGAAAATTATACGAAAAGAAGCTGGATTAATTCCTAAAGCATTCAGTGGCATTCATATTATCGACCCTGCCATTTTTGATCATATAAAACGGGAGGGTAAATTTTCGATGGTAGATGTTTATCTGGAACTGTGTGCGACAAATAAAATAAGTGGCTTTGATCATACATCCGATATTCTGATTGATGTGGGGAAACCCGAATCTATTGCCGAGGCGGAGGCTTTGTTTACTTAGCTATCGAAACCTTTCATTGACTTTGGCTTCTGCCAAAGACTAAAAAGCAGGTTTTAGGAATAAAATTCTAAAAAATTAAATAAATTGAATGGACAATACTCCTGTCGCTGAATTATCCGCTGACAAAATTTGGTAAATATAATGAAGCTTTCCCAGTTTGACCTGATCGTAATTATTGTATTCCTGCTATTAATGGTAGGAATAGGGATTTCATTCAGAAAATCGGCTGGTAAAAATATCAGTGCATTCTTTCTTGGAGGAAGAAATCTAAGTTGGTGGCTCTCGGGGATTTCAATGGTAGCTACTACTTTTGCTGCAGACACACCTCTTGCTGTTACAGAGTTGGTCAATAATAAAGGTGGAATTTCAGGAAACTGGCTATGGTGGAATTTTCTTGCAGGTGGTATGCTCACTACATTTTTCTTTGCCAAACTCTGGCGCAA
>DATMOV010000184.1:0-3855 GCA_035568055.1 Cytophagaceae bacterium | reverse complement strand
TGGTTTTTTCTCGGTAAAAGCTCAGACTCCGGAGGGTCCTAAAAATGGACCCATCGTTACATTTACAGAAATCGCGCACGATTTCGGTGATATCATTCAAGGGGATTCTGTGATGCATGTTTTTCATTTCAAGAATTCCGGAACAAGTCCTCTTATTATTTCCGAAGTGATCACTACTTGCGGCTGCACAGCCCCTAAATTTACTAAAGAGCCGGTGATGCCTGGAAAGACAGGAGAAATATTTATCACTTTTCGTTCTGCCGGCAAGCAGGGATTGCAAAATAAGATTATCACGATTTTATCAAATTCTACAAATACGCCGGTAAGGTTGAGTATCAGGGTGAATGTGTTGCAGAAACAATGATTAGTCTTTATAAGATTTTAGGATTAAAGGATTTAAAAAAAATACTATGAAACATATATGCGTTTTTATTCTGATGTTAACTGTTTTTGTTCTGAAAGCTCAAGGACAAATGAACAGTTCATCTGTTATTTCTTTTTCTGAAGAGTTACACGACTTCGGAGATGTTAAACAGGGAGATACACTACAGTATACTTTTGAATTCAAAAATACAGGATCTTCTCCTCTCATTATTTCTGAGGTTGTCACACCAGGGGTAATTAAAGCAACCTGGAGTACAGATCCAATAGGCGTAGGGAAGGCTAAGGAAATGCCAATTTTATTTATTGTCAAAGGCAAGCCGGGAATGCAAAATAAAGTGATTACGATTTTATCAAATGCTACTAATTCTCCTGTAAAATTAAGTATCAAGGCAAATGTGCTGCCCAAAAATTAGACCTTGATTCGATATGAATTAATATTAAAGCAAATATCGTAAAGTGATATTTTATTTGTAATTCAGAATAGCTGTGAACATCAGCAGCCAGCCTGCGATCAGAAATAAGCCTCCGAAAGGAGTGACAGCTCCCCACTTACCAACATTTGTCAGGCAAAGAATATAAAGTGAGCCTGAGAAGATTATAATTCCCGCAATAAAAAAATAGCCAGCATAATCCATCAGTTTGCTTTCAAATTTCACAAGCATCAGAATACCCAATGCCAGCAATGCAAGCGAATGATAAAATTGATATTTAACGGCAGTTTCAAAAACATCCAGCCGGCCATTGGCTAATAATTTACTTTTTAATGCATGTGCGCCAAAAGCGCCGATCATGACAGATAAGGTTCCGGAGAGGGTGCCAGCAAGAAGGAATAGTTTGGACATATAAGTTATACGTTCTAAGTTTTAAGGGAAGTAAGATAGTTTTAAGATTTGAAAGTTAAAAAAATAAGAGAACCCAATTTCCTGGAGTGCTTTTATTTTTCGCGCTTTAATACGTAGAACGTATTACGTATAACTTAAAACCTTATTCTCTCTTCCCAAAAATCGCCGACCCTACCCTGATCATGGTGCTTCCTTCCTCTATCGCTATGTCATAGTCGCTGCTCATACCCATCGATAATTCTTTCATCGCCAGGTTTTGGACATGATAATCTTCTTTTATTCTTTCAAAGATTTTTTTTAATCCCCGGAATTCCTTCCTGATCTGTTCTTTATCATCAGTATTGGTGGCCATACCCATGAGTCCGATGATTGAAATATTAGTCATGCCTGAGAATTCATTCGAATCAATTAAAGCCATAGCTTCTTTTTCTGAAAATCCGAATTTAGTTTCTTCCGCCGCTATATGTATCTGAAGCAGGCAATTGATCTTCCTCCCGGCTTTCTGTCCCTGTTTATTTATTTCCTTTAATAGTGAAGTGCTATCAACAGAATGGATCAGGTATATGAAGGGTGTGATAAGTTTCACTTTGTTACTTTGCAGATGCCCGATCATATGCCATTCAATATCTTTAGGCATGGCTTCATGTTTTGTGACGAGTTCCTGGACTTTATTTTCACCGTAAATTTTGCAACCAGCTTTGTATGCTTCCATAATAAGCTCAGGAGCATGTGTTTTGGTGACAGCAATTAATGTGCAGTCGGTATTTTTTAACTTGTTGTTAAAGTATTCCAGATTTTTCTTTACACTCATTGGCTTACAGGCTTTTTAAATTTTTACCGATATTTTATATTAGCATACTTTATTTATAAAATAATAATTATTTTTATAAATAAACCAATTAACGTTTATAGCGGATGGCTCTTTTGGGAACATTGTTGAATAAAGGTATTAAAATAAGCCATATCATTGAAATAGATGCCTTATCCCCCGAAGGACTGCAAAAGAAGGAATTAAAGAAACTTTTACGAAAAGCCCGCGCAACCAGCTTTGGGAAGCATTTCTTTTTTTCCAGTATACTTAAATTGTTTAATAAGAAAGATCAGAGCTATTATCAGGCATACACCCGTGTTCCTATATACAACTATAATAAGATTTTTGATGAATGGTGGCATAGGGCCAAGGCGGGAGAGAGAGATGTTTGCTGGCCAGGCCAGATCAGGTATTTCGCCTTAAGCTCCGGTACCTCCGAGGCTGCCACCAAGCATATTCCGCTGAGCAGAGAAATGATCAGGGCACAAAAAAAAACCAGTATACGTCAGATACTCTCTCTCTCCAACTATAAATTACCTGATCCGCTTTTTGAAAAAGGCATACTCATGCTTGGCGGGAGTACCCACCTGAGTAAGAATGGCCATTTTTTTGAAGGAGATCTTAGCGGTATACAGGCAAGCAGGCTACCCTTCTGGTTTCAACATTTTTATAAGCCAGGCAGAAAAATTTCAAGAAACAAAGATTGGAATGACAAGTTGGATCAGATCACAAAAATGGCTCCGAAGTGGGACATAGGCTTTGTCGTTGGTGTACCTGCCTGGATCCAGATCATGATGGAACGGATCATTGAACAACATAAGGTTAAGAATATTCATGAAATCTGGCCTAACCTTATGGTATATGTGCACGGAGGAGTTTCCTTTGAACCCTATAAAAAAGGCTTCGAAAAGCTTTTGGGCAAGCCCCTTACTTATATAGAAACTTATCTGGCATCCGAAGGTTTTATTGCTTTCCAGGTATCGCCTATAAGGAAGTCAATGAAAATGGTTCTTGATAATGGAATATTTTTTGAGTTTATTCCTTTCAACGAAAAAAATTTCAATGCTGAAGGAGATGTACTGCCTGATGCTAAAACATTAATGATACACGAAGTAGAAGAGGGTATTGATTATGGGATACTTTTATCAACTTGTGCCGGAACCTGGCGGTATTTGATAGGCGATGTAATAAGATTTGTGTCAAAAAAAGAAAGTGAGATTATTATTACCGGCAGGACCAAACATTTTCTGAGCCTTTGCGGAGAGCATCTTTCTGTGGAGAATATGAATAAAGCGATTCAGATGGTTTCTGAAAAGCTTAACATTACCATCAAAGAATTTACAGTATCGGGCATCCCTCATGAAACACTGTTTGCTCATAAATGGTATATTGGTACAGATGATAATGCAGACCCCTTAAGACTAAAGCTTCTGCTGGATGAAAATCTTAAGATACTGAATGACGATTATAAAGTGGAAAGATCAGCGGCGCTAAAAGATATATTAGTGAATGTTCTTCCCAATGCGGTATTTTACAAATGGATGAAAATGAAAGGCAAAGAAGGAGGCCAAAATAAATTTCCCAGAGTGATGAAAAAGACTCTTTTCGATGAGTGGGAAGAATTTGTGAAAAAAGAAAAAAAATAAAATGATTCAGGTAATATTAAGCGGAATACTTTTTGGCATGGTGCTGGCAATACTTCCGGGCCCTGTTTTTTTTGGCCTTATTCAAACGAGTCTTAACAAAGGATTCAGGTATGGATTTTTTTTCGCTTTAGGTGTTGCCATCAGCGACATCAGTATGATCCTTCTTACATAT
>DATMOV010000183.1:0-34204 GCA_035568055.1 Cytophagaceae bacterium | reverse complement strand
GCGCAGGAGTTTGAAAAGAAAAAATAAATTTAAAATTCAAACATCAAAATTCAAACCAGGTTTCTCGTTGTCATGCTGAGCCATTCTCTATCCATAGTGATAAACTCCGTCGAAGCATTCATGAAATTTTTACAGCCTGCGTTATACCAACAAGTCTTCGACTCCGCCCAGACCGACCCTTAGCAAGGTCACTGTTTAAATTATAAAATACTTCCCACCTTTGCTGCTCTTTTGAGCAACAGAAAAATAATGAGCAGAAATTATCAAACCGGAATTCTTGATTAGTGGTGTCCTCGCCCACCGCCGCCGCCTCCGCGACCTCCACCACCACCCCTATTTCCACCACCTCCACCGAAATTACCGCCTCCGCCACCTCTATTACCACCGCCACCCCCACCATTGCCTCTGCCAACACCGCTATTGCCGCCCCCGCCACTCCATCCGTTTCCATTATTTCCTCGGTTCATTTGGCCGCCATTCATCCCCGAATTTCCGCCGCTTCTTCTATTGTAAGAGTTATTACCGGTATTAGGCCTGTTGTACATATTACTACCATAGTTGTTATTGTTAGCAGAGCGATAATTGTGTTGTATTTGCATCCGATTATTTCCATTTTGCCGGCCATTATATTGATTATTCATTTGCGGATTCTGGGCATTGTGCCACTGGTTTCCTTGATTTCTCTGCCAGGTTCCGTTGCTGTTTCTGCGATATACACTTCCATCTTTGCCTGCAAAATAATGATTCCCAGCTCCACCACTACCTCTCCAATGCTGGTTCTGACCGGAGAAATTACGTTGGTTGTAATTATTCGTCACATTCCGAAAGTGATTATTATTTACAATTACATTTCTTTGATTATAGTTGTAAATATTTATCTGATTATGATTTACATGATAAGATCTATATGGCCCATAGGACATAGGCCCCCACCAAGGCCTGTATGAAGGATAATAATGTGACCCATAACCAAAGTTCATGCTCCAGCCTGCCCAGCTATTCCAGTTGAAATTTATTCCCATACCATAGCTATAAGGATTTCCATACCAACGTCTCCCGATCCATGGCCTGTATCTCCAGCCTGTTCCATATACAACAGTGCCATAAGGATTCACATAGCAGCCATAATACCCTGGTGTATAACCGACATATACAACTGTTGGTGTATATCCGTAAACCCTTACATAAGTTACATAATAAATCGGGCTGCTTGCAGGAATAGAATAAATGACAGACGGAATATTTACCGCTACCATCCATGGCCCATTAGGGTTTGGGGCATTATACCAAACTCCGTTGCTTACTGAATAATAGTAATTGTCTGCATAAATTATCGGTATCTGGCTGTTAACAGCATACTGCATGTTAGTTCCATCAATGGGTTGAAAATTTGGTAAGCCGTCGTAGTTACTTTGTATGGTAGTGTTCTGACGATTTACTGTAGCTGTTTGTGGAATCTGGCTGCTGATAACAGCTTCTTCAGCCTGAGGAGTATTGGCGACTGATACCAGGGCACTGCCTTTAGTATGGTCTTCAGGTATATTTTTAAAATCTTCGGGCAGTTGATTGGGAGAAACAAAAGTCCAGCCCTGATGCACATCAGATGCCTTAAACCATCGGCCTGAAATAAGTACATAGGTCATACCATCTCCAATATATTTGAACATATCTGCACTTGTGTTTTTGACATAAAGCAGATTTGTGTTGGATATTGGTTCGTAGATGGGTTCTCCATCGGTAATCAGTAATTCAGAAGGCTGTGTTGAAACAAAAATAACAGGAGACTTACCTTGTTCCAGCATTTTTTCAACTTCATCAGCAGGAGGATCAAAAGTTTGAATGGAGGTATCAGTTTTTAAAGCATGCTCCAATAATTTCTTAAGGTGCTTATCCGGAGATGGATCCATAGTCCAAGTACCTTCTATATCTATACTCATAAACCATTGACCGAAAAGACTCACTTCATAAATATTGTTCGCTGGATTCCATATCATAAATGATGAGGTATTGATGACGCGTTCAAATTTGCTTCCTTCTATTGGTTTTTTTACTGGATCGCCATCCACCAATACCAGCGCGGCAGGAGAAGCACTGAAATATATTTTGGGAGGATCATTTCTCACTTCAACCTTTTGGCTTTCTATTGCTTTGTTGATGGAAAGATCACTCTTCACCTGGTCAAGAGATAATTGACTTTGCTGATGAAGTTGTGAGGTAATTATATCACCGACTGCTTTTCCTTTATCAGGCAAAATGGGGAAATTATATTTCTGTATTTGAAGATCATTCATATAGACCAGATTTTTTTGAATATCCGTTTCCGTGCGGGAACTGAATTCAATGATACCAAAAGCTGCGTCTTTACCCGAACTAAGATATTGAACAGCTGACCTGCTCTGCATGATATTATCTTTCCACGATTCTATTTGAGGCTGGTATACAATGATAGTGTCTTGTCCGGATATAATTTCCTGAGGCCAGTATATCTCAGTTGATTGAGCATTGGCAAGTGTTACAGCCAATATAAATAGTAAAGAAAATAACGAAGGCTTTATCATATTTCTGAGGTTATATTACTTAGACAACTAAAGCTTCCAAAAGGTTTAATTGCACTGAATAATATCAGTTTTATTACAATAAAACGAAACAAATCCAGAAACTATATTTGATTGGACTAAAATATAATATTCAAGCTTCCCGTTGAGTAAACTGGAAGCTCACATTAAATAATACGGACTCCGTCTTTACCCAGGCAGTTCCAATAAAACCTTTTAGTACATAAAGTAAAACATCCTGTTCTATACCTACGGTTATCCTTTTTGAATCATTATTTTTAATATCATTACGCTATCCGTACATGGTTGTTGCCAGAAACTGAATCGAAAGAAATAGCAAAACGATATTTAATTTATGGATCATATCTTATTAATGTTAATTCCAATTGATCAGGCAAATAAAATCAGAGAAAATGTATTATAAAAAAAACAAAGCTGTACAGTTGCTCGGATTTACCCACTAGTGCTATGCTTTTATAGCCCAACGCAGCTTGGCGGAACGCGCACGTGGATTGGTATTACATTCCTCTGCTGATGGCCGAATCGGGTCTGGGGCAACTTCACGGTAAATACCTTCACGAAATAAGCTTTGAAAAGATTTTTTAACCCGCCGGTCTTCACCTGAATGAAATGAAAGTATTGCCACTCGTCCATTCGGAGCGAGAGCAAAAGGTAGCTTTTCAAGAAATTTATCCAATACGCCAAATTCATCATTCACATCAATGCGCAATGCCTGAAAGCATCGTTGACAGGATTTCTTAACCTCATCCTTACCATCAATTTGTGGAAGAAATTTCAAGGCTTCTTTGATAATCTCCCGCAACTGTGTTGTTGTTTCTACCTCCATTCCTTTTGCGATGCCGGATACAATGGCTTTGGCGATCGGTTTGGCATGTGGCTCATCTGCATTTTCTATGAAAAGCCCTTCCAATTCATCCTGAGAAATTCTTTTTAAAAGAGCAGCCGCAGATTTTCCGCTTTTAGGATTAAGCCTTAAGTCTAGCGGCCCTTCAACCTTAAATGAGAATCCTCTTTCAGGATTATCTATTTGCATAGAAGAAACACCCAAATCCGCCAATACAAAATTCAAAGGCCCTGCTTCGGCGGCAATCTGATCTATTTCTGAAAAATTCATTTTCTTAATGACTAAAACTTCAGGTCCATAACCCAAAGATGCCAGAGGCTCTGTAGTTCTGGGCAATTCAAAAGGATCCACATCAATAGCATACAGACGCCCGCCCGGAAGCAAGAACTTAAGCATCTCTAAACTATGTCCGCCATAACCCAGCGTAGCATCCAGCCCAATTTGGCCCGGAATTATTTTGAGAAATTCCATTATTTCGTTAACACAAATAGAACGATGCATACCTGCCGGAGTGCGTCCCTGTTGTATAACCTTTTCAATGTCCTTCGCATACTGTTCTGGCTGCAGTTCTTTGTATTTTTCTTTAAAAGATTTTGGGTGTGTGCCTTTATATCTTACACGACGTGGTCGTTTTGGTTGCTGTTCGTCCATAGTATAAAATTAAGCAATTTTCGTGGTGGCAATAAATCTAATTAATACACTAAAGTAAAGCTGGCGATTTCCACATTTCTCCCTTCAAGGATCAAATTCAACAGGGCGAGATGAAGGAAATGGTTTGGAAATTAAAATGAGAAAAAGGGCTTTATTCCGCTGACGTCCTATGCCATTTGTTGCTCAAGCTAATGGAGGATTACCTGTTCAAAAAATAATCTCTAAACTCAGCTATTTCTTTGTTTTCTATTTCTATATATTTTTCAAAAATTTTATCACCTACTTGTTTCCGCAATGCCGATATCCCTACATCTATTAATCGCAACCCTGTTTGGGTAAGCAGTATATTGTCAAATGCCAACCCGCCAATGTTTGAAGGCCTTTTTAAATCGCGATGTGCGAATCCTGCGCTGTGCAAGGTTTTTAGGTCATCTTCAAACACATCTAGCCACAGTTCTCTTCTCTCTACTTCATAAGCTCTATAATCTATGGGATGTATTCGTTCCATTACCAGCATTTCTGCTTGTATGGCTTCATTAAACTCTAACCTGATAAATTTTACAACCAAATTATTTATGGCATTTGCAAATTGCATTTTCTCTGCTTCAGAGCCAATTTCAGAGCGTGTGTCGCCCACAAATAATTTACCTGCTTCTGTTTCGCTTAAAACAATTACAATATTATTAGCACCTGCCGAAAGTTTACGTGGATATTTCATATTTTATTTATTTTCACCTTGGTTGGCGCTTATTGCTTTCCTCTATAACAAAACTTGCCGTGATTGTGCCTTTTCGGCTTTATACCATTCTTTTGGCCAACCACCCATTGCTGTTTAAATTTAATGCTATTTTTGATCCTACTCAAATAATCTATTACTCCCAATTTATTATAGCAACAATTAAGACAGTGAAGATCCTTTAATTTTTCTTGCACACTATTAACATCAAGCTCCAGTGGGTGCTTGTATCGCTGGCGCGAGCGTCAAGTTGGACAAACCAATAAGCTTTCCATTAACATAAGGAATATTATTGCGGATCTTTTACCTGTGCCACTTCGCTCGTGCCCAATTAATGTCGAAAGCTATCTTCACTGGTATAATCGGTACGAGCGACTTCAAATTGGATACAGTCTTTCTTTGAAACAATAATTAGGAAGAGGTAAGAGCAATACTGCAACAAACCTGACGCTCGCGCTAGAGGAATAATACCGGACGATCTGTACAAAGCCAGATAACCCTCAAAATTAAAATGAACTGAATCTATTACTTTATAGTCAGCCTGCTCTTGTATTTTTTCTTGTTGTAAAGGCTGCCGCATACTATCAATCACGGAGCTGCTGTCTGTCTTTGACTAGGAAATTTCTTCCACTTTGTCTGAACTGCACGACGCCATAAAAGACAATAATGCCGGAATAAAAATGCTGAGATAAGATTTCATATTTATCTATTTAAAAATCACAACAAACAGTGAATGAATAAAACGTTACCTTTCTGTCTTTGACTAAATTAAACACAAAATAAACTATTTCATAAATTCTTGTTCTGATCGATGGGAGAAGGCCATTACACTTGGAAGTTATGCTTCTATGAAGAGTGACCTAAATAAAAAAAGGCCAAAAATTGGCCTTTTTTTATTTTAATTGGAACTTAATAAACTACTTGTTTTTTCCTGCTGTCAGACCAGGATCCAACTCAAAATTAAAAGAAGAAGGTACAGTAATGGCAGATTGCTTTGACTCAGAAAAGGTATCTTTCCAAACAATGGCAAGATTAGCGAATTGCATATCCACTACTTTCCCTGGAATAACAAAGGTAGCCGTGAAATTGTCTTTTTTACCTTTGGTCAGTAAAGTAGTTTTTTGAGTTGATTTTGCCGTAGCATATTCTTGTCCCTTTTCAGTCTTTACAACAATCTTAGAAGGTTTTAAAATACCAAAATCATTTCCGTTATAAGTGCACTTAAACTGAACCTCAGTTTTATCAGTTTCTTTAGAAGATTTCAGCAAAGTACATGAAAAAGGACCTGCTGTAAAATCATTTGAGCTGGCAGGAAGCACAAAGTCAGGTGCTTTTTGAACCTCTCCTTTAGATGGGAATTTATAGAAACCTTTTAATAACAAAGACATTTGTTTAACATGCATATCGATACCTTTAAAAGTAAGAACTTTATTGTCAGACTCTAAAGGACCGATTATGATATCTTTATCAGTTAAATTAAACTCTCCTTTTTCATTTTTCATTATTGTTTCACTAGGCCTGAATACTATATAATCATCAGTCTTATTAGTGATCTTCAATTTCATTTTAGTGAATTCACGTTGAGAGTGAGCATCTACAATTTCGATTTTTATATCTTCAGTCTCAATTGTAGGGATTGATCTGTAATGATATTCATGCTTAGGATCATTTTCTTTTCTTTGTGCAAAAGCCGATGTCATTAATGACAAAAGACTTAATCCGATTATTATTTTTTTCATAATTTTAAAAGTAGTTTAATAGATTATTATTTAAAAATTTATTCTATTCTGAAAGAGGCAAGAACTGTGCCCTTCTTTATGATGAATCTTAAATTTCACCTTTGTTTGCGCTTATTGCTTTCCTCTATAACAAACTTTATCGCTGGTGCGAGCGTCAAGTTAGACAAACCAATAAACTTTCCATTACCAGAAGGAATATCAATTACGATCTTCTACCTCTACCACTTCGTGCACAATTAATGTCGAAAGCTATCTTTACTGGTATAATCAGAAGGAGCGACTTCAAATTGGATACAGTCTTTTTTTGAAATAATAATTAGGAAGAGGTAAGAGCAATGCTGTAACAAACTTGACGCTCGCGCTAGAGGGGAAGTATATAAGCATCATAGCAAACAAGCATTGCACAAAAAAAGCGAGACACCTTCCGGCATCTCGCTTTTTCAAAATGATTTTACAACTATTAATTAGCCAAAGCTTCCGAGCCTCCAACGATCTCGAGGATCTCTTTGGTGATGGCAGCTTGTCTGGTTCTGTTGTATGTAAGTTTCAATTCTTTCAAAAGTTCTTTGGCATTCTCTGTCGCTTTATCCATCGCAGTCATACGAGCTCCGTGCTCAGAGGCGTTGGATTCTAACAAAGATTTATAAAACTGGATCTTTAAAGATTTGGGGATCAATTCAGCCACGATCTCTTCTTTGGAAGGTTCGAATATGTAATCGACATTCGCGGCAGTGACAGATTTGGCAGCAGCTTTTTCTTTTTTAACAGGAAGAAATTGCTCTTGTCTTACAATCTGTGTCGCCACATTTTTAAATTCATTATAGACAATTTCCACACGATCAAATTCACTATTCATGAATCCGTTCATCGCAAACTCAGCGGCTTTTCTTGAAGCATCAAAGTTTAAATTGTGGAAGGTAGTGGAGAAATCACTTATTACTTCAAATTCCTTTTTGGAGAAAAAATCAAATCCTTTTTTTCCAATACACTGCAAAGTAATCCCAGACTTTGGTAAGCCTTTATATTTCTCGTTGATCAGGTTCATGGCACCTTTTACCACGTTGCTATTGAACGCACCTGCAAGTCCTCTGTCAGAAGTTACCACCACGATAAGCACGTGCTTCACTTCTCTCTCCATGCTGAATGGATTGTCAGTAGAATCATCAAGAGTTTCAGAAAGGTTATTAAGGATCGTGTTCAGTTTTTCAGCATAAGGCCTGATCTTAATAATATTATCCTGAGCTCTGCGCAACTTTGCCGCCGCCACCATTTTCATGGCTTTGGTGATCTGCTGTGTGGAGTTAACGGATATGATCCTGCCTCTTACCTCTTTTAAACTGGCCATAATTATTTACCGTATTTTTGTGATACTTCTTTGCAAACTTTTTTAAGAACAGCGGTGATTGTATCATCGAACTTTCCAAGTCTCAATGACTCCAGTGTATCTTTATGAGAAGCTCTCATCAGTCCAACAAATTCATTCTGGAAGGTTTTTACATCCTTCACAGGAACATTGTCTATCAAGCCTGTGGTAGAAGCATAAATAATTGCTACTTGCTCTTCCACTGGCACAGGTGAATATTGCGCCTGCTTTAAGATCTCCAGATTTCTTCTTCCTCTTTCGATCGTAAGTTTGGTAGATGCATCAAGGTCGGAACCGAATTTAGAGAATGCTTCAAGCTCTCTGAATTGAGCCTGGTCAAGCTTTAATGTACCGGCAACTTTCTTCATTGATTTGATCTGAGCGTTACCACCCACACGTGATACTGATATACCCACGTTGATCGCCGGTCTTACACCCGCGTTGAAAAGGTTAGTTTCCAGGAATATTTGTCCGTCAGTGATAGAAATCACGTTCGTTGGAATATATGCTGATACGTCTCCGGCCTGTGTCTCAATAATCGGAAGGGCTGTAAGCGATCCTCCTCCTTTTACCACACCTTTTAAAGACTCAGGAAGATCGTTCATTTGTTCTGCTATCAAGCCTGATTTATTAATTTTAGCGGCTCTTTCAAGAAGACGGCTGTGCAGGTAAAATACGTCACCAGGATATGCTTCTCGTCCCGGAGGTCTTCTAAGAAGTAATGAAACTTCTCTGTAAGCAACAGCTTGTTTTGAAAGATCATCATAAACAACAAGCGCTGGTCTGCCTGTATCCCTGAAATATTCACCGATTGCTGCACCTGTAAATGGAGCAAAGAATTGCATTGGAGCAGGATCTGAAGCGGAAGCGGAAACAACAACGGTGTAATCCATTGCTTTACCTTTCTCCAGCGCCATGACTATTTGAGCAACAGTACTTGCCTTTTGTCCGATTGCGACATAGATGCAAAATACAGGTTGTCCTTTTTCAAAAAATTCTCTTTGGTTTATAATCGTATCGATTGCCACAGCAGTTTTACCTGTCTGACGGTCACCTATAATTAATTCTCTCTGGCCTCTTCCAATTGGAATCATGGAATCGATAGAAGTGATACCAGTTTGAAGCGGCTCATTTACCGGCTGTCTATAAATAACGCCTGGAGCTTTTCTTTCCAGCGGCATTTCATAAAGTTTGCCGGCGATTGGACCTTTACCATCAATAGCATGACCAAGCGTGTCAACCACACGGCCGAGCATTCCTTCACCAACATTTACGAAGGCGATCTGCTTTGTTCTTTTTACAGTATCACCTTCTTTGATGTCGCTGTAATCACCAAGCATTACGGCTCCTACGTTGTCTTCTTCAAGATTAAGAACGAGCGCTCTCAAGCCATTATCGAATTCAAGAAGCTCACCTGATTGAGCTTTTGACAGTCCGTAGATACGGCACACCCCATCACCTACCTGCAGCACTGTACCTACTTCTTCTAATTCTGCTTCTGTTCTGAAGTTGGATAACTGCTCTCTTAAAATTGCAGAAACTTCATCTGGTCTTACTTCCATAATTATAATTTAGATATATAAGGATTGTCTTTAAACTTACTTTTTAACCTGTGCAATTTTGACTTAATTGATTCATCCACCTGCATATCTCCTACCTTCAAAACAAATCCACCAATAATACTTTCGTCAACTTTTTCCAAAAGCTCCACTTTCTTGCCTTCTTTTGTTGCCACCAAATTGATGAAGGTATTTTTCTGATCCAGGCTAAGAGGATAGGTGGTGGTCACTTCCGCGGTTGCAATGCCTTTGAAAGTTTTATATTGATTCTTGAATTCTTTAGCGATGTCGTAAAGGAATGCTTCCCGGTTTTTACGGGTGATGATTCTGAACATGGCGAGTGTCATGTCGCTTACCCTGCCTTTGAAAATTGTATCCAGTACAGCCTGTTTCTTATCATGGTTAATGATAGGATTCTTCAGCATCGCCTGGAATTGAATATTTTCTTTCGCGACATCAGTAAAAAGGGACATGTCTTTATTCACCTCTTCGAGCTTGCCTTTTTCTTCGGCCAGTTCAAGCAGTGATTTTGCATAAGGACGAGCTACGCGTGTTTCGTGCATCTTATACTTTAGTTAAATTTTGCTTCTTTAATAAATTCATCTACGAGTTGCTTTTGTGCCTGCTCGTTTGAAAGCGCTCTCTTTAATAATTTTTCAGCGATCTGAATTGAAAGCGTTGCTGCCTGATTTTTCACCTCGGTGATAGCCGCTTGTTTTTCATTGTTGATGGATATTCTCGCACTTTCAAGTAATCTTGCTCCTTCAGCGCTGGCTTTATCCTTGGCTTCAGTGATCATATTGTTGGAAGCGATCTGGGCTTCTTTCAGCATCTTGTCTCTTTCTACTCTTGCCTCTGCTAACAATTTTTCGTTTTCAGATTTCATCAGAGCCATTTCTTCTCTCGCTTTTTTAGCGGTGCTCAAAGCATCTTCAATATTTTGCTCTCTTTCCTTTAAGCCTGACATGATTGGCTTCCAGGCGAATTTGGAAAGGATGAATAATATGGTCAGAAAGGTGACAGTCTGCCAGAATACTAATCCGAATGCGGGATTTACCAGATCTAGAAACATAATAGTTTAAATTTTTAATTTTTGTTTAATGTTCAGTTAAAATCAAACTCCTGCCTCCAGCCTATTGCTGAGGAGCAGGAGTTTAAAAGTTTATCAACCAGCTTTGGCTGCAAGATAAATTAGCAAGCACACAACCACCGCGAAAAGCGCAACACCTTCAATAAGGGCGGCAGCGATAAGCATGGCTGTCTGGATTCTACCGGTTTCCTGTGGTTGTCTGGCAATAGATTCTACTGCAGATCCACCGATTCTACCGATACCGATACCTGCACCTAACGCAGCTATACCAGCACCGATTCCGGCTCCAAGCATTGCATAACCCATCTCAACTAAGAATAATGAATTGAACATAGTATATATTAATTATAAGTGAAACAAAAAAACTAAATAAGAACTTTGGCGCCTGGAGTTTCTACATCATGAAACTCAGGATGCTTGTCGTGACCATGACTATCTTCATGATGCTCTTCTACTGCCGAAGCGAAATACATCGCTGAAAGCAAGGTAAAAACATAAGCCTGTAGCAACGCAACAAATAATTCAAGCAGGCTCATAAATACCGCGAAAGCAGTGCTTACAATTCCTACGGTATAACTTTCGAAAATAAAGATTAAGCTGAATAAACTTAGTATGATGATGTGACCGGCTGTGATGTTGGCGAAAAGACGTATCATCAATGAAAAAGGCTTGGTGAACATTCCGACAATTTCAATTGGAAGAATGATAATTCTTAAAGCCAAAGGTACGCCTGGTGTCCACAATATATGTTTCCAGTAAGTACCGTTGCTGCTGAATAAAGTGATGATGAAAGTAAGCAACGCAAGGACTAAGGTTACGGAAATATTACCTGTAAGATTCGCTCCGCCCGGAAGCAAGCCGAGGAGATTGTTAAACCAGATAAAAAAGAATATGGTTAGAAGATATGGCAGGAATCTTTCATACTTCGGGCCAATCACCTTCATAGCTATATCATCTCTAATATAAACTACAATAGGTTCAAAGAATGATTGTATGCCGCTTGGAGCTTTACCGTGATTTCTTTTATACCCTCCTGATACAGATAAGAAAACTGTTATTAAAATTGCAGCGCATAAAAAAAGTGAAGCGACATTTTTTGTAATAGAAATATCATATACATGATGCTTGTCTTCGGCATGGATTTCATTGGTTTCGTGATCCAGATGATATCCCATGTATTCATGTTTCTCATTGTGGAAATTTGATGAAGAGAAAATTTCAAGACCTTTTTCGGAAGAATATAGAATAACAGGCAATGGGATAATAACACCTTGAGCAAATTCCCATTCATGGGAATCACCAACGTGGTGCATGATCATTTCACCAGGATTAAATTCCTCTTTTTTTCCTTCTTCTTTCTTGTGCTCATCCGCAAAGGATAAGTTGCTGATTAAGAGAAATATGAATGCAAATATGCTAAGGTTTTTAAATGGGATTATCATGGTCTTTTCAAATCGGTCCGCAAATTACGTAATAACAGATAAATTTCAAACCATGAATAGACTAAATATATTATAAAAAAATTCATCGCGAAAACTACCGGGTTATCCGATGAAGCCAGCAGGCAGGTAAAAATAAACAGGATTGAAAGTATAAACCTCACAGCCATAGCTCCCAGATAATAAATATGCATTTGCTCAGGCATATTTTTCATGATTGATCCTGCCAGAAGATAGGTTAGTCCGAAAGCAAGGAAGAAATAAACCTGAATGATCCATACTTTCGGATGTATAATTTCGGGATAGAAGAATTTCAGTATAAAAAGTGCCGAAGTGACTATTAAAAAGAGAATAAGGAAGCTTTTCTGAAAAAGTAGTTCTTTTTTCATTTCATTAAACCTCTGATTACTAAATACATGGATGCTATTACTGAAACAAGCATTAAAACTACGGTAAACATATGGCTTTCAACCTTGAAGTAATCATCCAGGGCAATGCCTCCCCAGGCCCCAAGAAGAATCGTGGCGATCATTTGAAACGCAATGCCCGAGTATTTAAGATAATTATTAGGCTGATCGCTCTTTTTCCCGTTCTTCCCGGTTTCTTTCTCCAATGATGATCTCCTTTACTGCTCCCATTTTACATTGTCCGTTAAACGAAGCGCCTGATTCAATAATAATTCTGTTAGTGATGATATCGCCATGAATAACTGAGCCGCTTTTCAGGATCAAAAGATCAGATACTTCGAGCGTTCCTTTTACTTCCCCGGCAATTTCGGCATTCTGAGCGATAATATTACCCTCCACGATAGAAGAATCTCCCAGTGCTATCTTAGACTTGGATTTAATATTTCCTATGGCCTTTCCTTCAATTCTGAGATTCCCCAGCGTTTCGATATCTCCCTCCAGCACGGTACCTTTTCCAATAATGGTGCTTGAATTGCTTAGCTGTTCGAGCTCTTTTTTAGTTGTGTCTTTCTTAAACATAGCTTTCCGATTTAAATTCTTTTATTTAAAATTAATGAAATTTTGAGGATTAACAGGATTTCCGTTATGCCAAAGCTCGAAATGCAGATCTTTCCCTGGCTTCAGTTTTGTGTCTATTTCGGAAATAACATCTCCTGCTTTAACAAAATTCCCTACCTCCTTCAAAACTTTCGAATTGTTATAATATTCGGATATAAATCCACCTTCATGCTGAATTACTACGAGGTAACCTGTTATTTCATTCCCGTTTATAATAATTACAGAACCATTTGCGACAGATCTGATTTCCTTGTCTTTTACTATAATATCAACACCAGGGTTACCTTTTAGTCCTTCAAATTTTCCTTTTAACACTCCTTTTGAAGGTATATTGAGTTTTAAATTATTGTTTTTAAGTGCATTGGATGGTAATACAGCATAAGGCTCATTGGGCTCATTTTCAATTTCTTTCCTTAAATCCTGATCATAAGGAGATAAATAATCCACATCCGGGTTTCTTTGAGCTTCATTCTTGTCACTATAAGAACTATCATAAGATCCTGTAGTGCTTCCGCCGGTCAGCATACTTCTGAAATTCAATATATATACGTCCTTCCGCCTCACTTCCTCAGCCAGCGAGTCTACTTTCTCTGTTAATATGATTATTCTGTTATTTGCCTCCAACCGGGCATATTTGGGGTTAAGCCAATATGCCAGAATAGTATTAATCATATAAAAGGACAAACCAAATACCAGCACTATAAAAACAAAAGTGAAAACAATTATTTTCGCATAAGTAAAGCTGAATGTCCTTTTCTCTGCAAAGTTTTCTTCATTCCGGATAATTAATAGGAATCTGTTCGTTAACCAATTAGAAAGTGTTTTCTTTGATTTCAATGAATGTTCTGTTAATAGCCTGCAAAAATAACTATTATTGAAGCATTTTTATTATAATAAAGTGATAATTTGAATTCATTTTGATAAAGCTGTTAAAAATAATTACTCTGTTTTTCATCATTTCAGGAATTCTATACTCCTGTTCTCAGTATAAGAATACCTTCGTAAGCAAGAATTTCCATAATACCACTGCGCATTATAATGCCTACTTTCTTGCAAGAGAAAAAATGAAAGAGGTTGAATTCAAGATCTACCAGGCAAGTGTGGATGATTATAATAAAGTCCTTCCTGTATTTCCGCTTATTCAGGATGCTACCAAATCATCTATTAAACCAAGCCTGGATGATGTTATTAAAAAAGCCGCGCTCATCAATGAAAAACATAAAAACAGCAATTGGCTTGACGACAGTTTTGTGATTATCGGAAAGTCAGAACTTTACAAAGGAGAATATGCCAGCGCCATTGATTTTTTCAAATATGTCAATAGTATTAGCAAGGATCCCGCTCCCCGCCATGCGGCTCTTATACTTCTCATGAGAACTTTCATCACCATGGAAGATTATGACAATGCTTCGCTCGTGATAGACTATCTGAAAAAAGAGACGCCGGATAAAAACAATCTTCGTGATCTTTCCCTGACAAAGGCATATTACTATCAAAAGCTTGAAGAATATGATAATGCTTTGGAGAATTTGAATGTAGCTCTGCCACTTATTAAGAAGGGAGATCAGAAAGCGAGAATTCATTTTATCTTAGGCCAGATCAATCAGATGAGCGGCAATGATGCTGACGCGTATCATCATTATCGATCAACTCTAAAGAACAATCCGACTTACGAGCTCTCTTTTTATTCAAGACTTTTTCTTGCTCAAGTAACAGAATTGGAGAAATCAAATGACAAAAAGAAAATACAAAGGTATTTTAAGAAGCTGCTTAAAGATAAAAAAAATGAGGAATATAAAGATAAGATCTATTTCGAAATGGCCATGTTTGAAATGAAGCAGAAGAATGTAAAGAAAGGAATTGGGCTATTTGAAAAATCGATTGCCGCAAGCACCAATAATAACGCGCAAAAAGGGCGGGCTTACCTGAAGCTTGGTGAAATATATTATGATCAGGAGAATTTTGAACAGTCCAAATTATATTATGACAGTACTGTAGCGATGTGGGACAAAAAAGATAAAAACTATAAGCCTATATCATCGCGTCAAAAAATACTGGAAGAATTTGTAAAGCAATTCCAGATTGTGAAAAGAGAGGATAGCTTACAGAAACTGGTAAAGGATACGACTGGTTTAAGCAAATACATAGATAATATCATTGCGCGTCAGGAAAAAGAAAAAAAAGACAAAGAGGAAAGGGAAATAAAGGCTAAGAATGACAAAAATAAAGCTGCTGCCAATACCGGACCTGCTATCAGCGCCAACTCTAAATGGTATTTCGGAAATGCTTCAGCCGTTTCACAGGGGAAAGGAGAATTTTTAAAAAAATGGGGTAATAGAAAGCTGGAAGATAACTGGAGAAGGTCAACCAAAGAAGTGGTCCTTACAAAAGAGGAGGAGAAGGTAGAAACCGTAACCAACCCAATAGTAAAGGAAAATAAAGATGAAGCTGATGCCAAGGCAAGGGCTGTTGCGAAGCAAAAAATGTATAGCGACCTGCCTTTCACGGCTGAACAACTGGCAGCTTCCAATAAAAGATATGAAGAAGCCCTATATGAGCTTGGTAAAATTTACAACCTCAAGCTCAACGAAAAGAATAACGCAGCAGGATCTTTTGAAACCTTTCTGGCAAAATTCTATCCCAGTGAAAAAACCCCCGAGGTGCTGTATTTCTTATATCTTTTATTTAATGAAAAAGCTGACGGGAAAGCCGCTACATACAAAGCGAAGATTTTAAACGAATTCCCAAGGTCTTTGTATGCTAAAATATTAAAGAATCCAAATTATCTGAGCGAAAGCAAAGTCTCAAATAAAAAAGCCGCTGAAAAATATAAGCTGGCTTATGAAGCCTATCAGCAAGACCAATATCTTTATGCTGACACATTGCTAAAACTTATAAAGGTTGAATTCCCTGACAATAATATCGAGGATAAAATAACTTTCCTGGGAATTCTTATCACCGGAAAAACTAAAAACGCCATTGTTTATAAAAAGGAGCTGGAATCTTTCATCTCTGACTTTCCTGACAGCCCGCTTATTGCCAAAGCGCAGGAGTTATTAAAAGTTTCTCAACAATTTATTACAAGCAGGACTTCAGGTGGAGATAGTATTAAAACAAATGAAGTACGGTTCAGTAAAGATCTGATAAAACCCCATTACTGTGTTTTCTTGTTTTCCAAAACGAAAGTAATCCCCGAAAAAATTTTGAAGGATTTCAATGACTACAATAAGACATCCAAAGCGATTGGCATCACGACTGAAATATCCAACCTCAATGACACTTCGTTTTTTATTGTTGTAAAAACTTTCACGGGCAAATTCACCAGCGAAGTTTACCTGCTCGACCTTACAGAAAAGAAATCTTTTTTAAGTAATTACGGTTATAGTAATTACAAAAGCTTTATCATTACCAAAGACAATTATCAATTGCTTATCCAATCAAGAAATATAAATTCATACCTTGATTTCTTTAAAGAAAATTATTGACTATGTCTTCAAAGAACATTTCACATTCGACAGTAAAAATATTATGGCTCTCATTTTTGGGAGGGACATCTTTATTTGTATTATATATTTTTCTGGTAAGCATTAATTTTCAGAATATGTTCGGTGAAATGCCGAGCCTGGAGAATCTGGAGAACCCTAAAAGTGAAGAGGCTTCTGAGTTATATACTGAAGATAATGTGCTTCTTGGAAAATACTTTCGTGAAAACCGTACACCTATTGAGTTTGAAAAAATATCACCCAATCTTGTTAATGCGCTGATAGCTACCGAAGACTCCAGATTCGAGGAACATTCCGGCATCGACCTTCGCGGATTAATGAGGGTGCTTTTTAAAACATTTCTTGCAGGACAAAGTACAGCAGGCGGAGGAAGCACTTTGTCGCAACAGCTTGCCAAAAATCTTTTCAGCACCCGTAGCGCAAAATACCAGGGGACATTAAACAATGTACCTGGATTAAAAACATTGATCGTAAAAACCAAAGAATGGATCACTGCTATACAGTTAGAAAGATCATATACAAAAACAGAGATAATGACTATGTATCTCAACACCGTTGATTTCGGCAGTAATGCTTTTGGAGTTGAGGTTGCGGCAAGAACATTCTTTGACCGGTCACCTGATAGCCTCAATGTGAATGAAGCAGCTATGCTGGTAGGGCTGCTTAAAGCACCAACGATGTTCAGTCCTGTCGAAAACCCGAGCTCTGCAATAGGTCGTCGCAATACTGTACTGGATCAGATGGAGAAATATGGATACCTCACTACAGAGCAATTTGACTCCTTACAGAAAATACCTATCTATCTCCGTTATAATGTGGAAAATCACAACCAGGGCCTGGCAACTTATTTCAGGAGCCTGAGCACTAATTTTTTAATGGGGTGGTGTAAAGAAAGGGGTTTGGATCTATACTCTGATGGGCTTAGAATATATAGCACTATTGATTCACGCATGCAAAAGTATGCGGAGGATGCTGTATCCGAGCACATGAAAGATCTCCAAAAGAAATTCTTCCAGCAATGGGGAAAGAAAAATCCGTGGCTTGATGAGAAAGGCAAAGAGATTCCCAACTTCATAGAAAATGCGGCTAAAAGGACAGACAGGTACAGGGCACTCAAACAAATTCACGGCAAGGATACACTGGCTATTATTAAGGAGATGAAAAAGAAGGTAAAAATGTCTGTGTTTTCATGGAACAATCCAAGCCGGCAAATAGATACACTGATGTCTCCCTACGATTCTATTAAATATTACAAACATTTCTTACATACCGGCTTCCTTGCTATGGATCCTCATTCAGGCTATATAAAAGCCTGGGTGGGAGGCATCAATCATAAATATTTTAAATATGACCATGTGAGACAGGGTAAACGGCAGCCCGGGTCTACTTTTAAGCCTATCGTCTATGCCACTGCGCTCGACCTTGGTTATACACCATGCTATGAGCTGCCAGATCTTCCGGTAGGTTTTCCAACCGGTGACAAGGATAATAGTGTTTGGACCCCTCAAAATAGTGATGGCAAATTCAGCGGGGATATGTTTACACTTAGAAGAGCAATGGCCAACTCCATTAATTCTATCACTGCCAATCTAATAAGAAAAGTACATCCTGAAACTGTTGTAGAATATGCCAAAAGGCTTGGCATTACAAGCCCTCTTGATGCTGTTCCTGCGCTTTGCCTGGGCGTATGTGATGTTTCTTTATATGAGATGGTAGGCGCTTACGGAACTTTCGCGAATGAAGGAGTATATACCGAGCCTTTTTTCATTACTCGTATAGAAGATAAAAATGGAAATGTGCTACAGGAATTCATTCCTAAAACAGTGGAAGCCATCAATGAAGAAACTGCTTATATGATGATTTACATGCTACGCGGCGCAACCGAAGAAAAGGGCGGTACAGCCCTTGGCCTTAATCAATTTGGGCTTCTTTGGCAAGGTGGGGAAATAGGGGGAAAAACGGGAACTACACAAAACTATTCTGACGGTTGGTTTATCGGGGTAGTACCTAAACTTGTGGCCGGGGCATGGGTAGGCGGTGATGACAGATGCATTCACTTCAGAAGCATGGATCTGGGACAGGGTGCACGCATGGCAATGCCTATATGGGGTTTATTTATGCAAAAAATTTTTAAGGATAAAAGCCTCGGTATAAAGCAGGCAGCATTTGCCAAGCCTTCCAAACCTCTTTCAGTAGAACTTGACTGCAAAAAATACAAGAAACTAAATATGCAAGGTGACTCGATGGGAGTAAATATGCAACGAGTCATACCCAAGGAATATGAACAATAATGCTGGAAAATATCAATAAAGTGAAAATCGAAATGCTCCGGGATCTGCCAGACAAGCCCGGCATTTACAAATTTTTTGATAAGGAGAACAACTTGATTTATGTTGGCAAGGCAAAAGACATCCGAAAAAGGGTAAGCAATTATTTTCACAAAATATCCCACCTGGATTCTAAAACCAGAAGGCTGGTTAGCCAGATCAGCAATATTCAGTATACAATTGTCAATACTGAAATTGACGCGCTGCTCCTGGAAAACAGCCTGATAAAATCCCATCAGCCCAAATACAACATCCTTCTCAAAGACGACAAAACTTATCCTTACATCGTGGTCAGCAATGAAAGATTTCCACGAGTAATAAGCACCAGAAGTCTGGAAAAGGAAAAGGGAACATATTACGGGCCTTATACCAGCGTAAAGGTTATGAATTATGTAATAGAACTCATCAGAAAGCTTTACTCATTACGTACCTGTACCTTTAACCTGAGTGAAAAAAACATTGAGCAAAAGAAGTTTAAGATATGTCTGGAATTTCATATAGGCAATTGCAAGGGGCCATGCGAAGGGCTTGAGGGTGAAGAAGACTACAACAAAAAAATTGAGCAGGCTCATCACATTCTGAAAGGGAATATTCATTTATCAAAGCAAATGCTGAAGAACCAGATGATGAAAGCATCTGAAGACATGGATTATGAGAAAGCACATCAGCTCAAAACCAAGCTTGATTTACTAGAGAGATTTCAAAGCTCATCCATGATTGTCAATCCGAAGATTACGGATATTGATGTACTTACAATTTTAAGTGAAGAAAAAACTGCTGTGGTCAACTATCTGAAAGTGCATAATGGCACGATTATCCGGACTAAAACCATTGAAGTCAAAAAGAAGCTTGAAGAAGCAGATGAAGAAATACTGGGTTTAGCATTATTAAATATTAAAGAAGAGTTAAAAGATATTTCGACTGAGATTATTTCCAATATATCTTTCAGTTTCCCCTTTGAAGGCATCAATATATATGTGCCCATGATAGGAGATAAGAGAAAACTGGTGGATCTTTCACTGAAGAATATTTCTTATTACCTGAGCAAGCTAAGGACGAATCAGGAAAAACCTGATGACAGAATATTGGCGACACTGCAAAAAGACTTGAGGCTTCCATCTTTACCCGATCATATCGAATGTTTTGACAACTCAAATTTGCAAGGAACAAGTCCTGTCGCTGCCATGGTATGTTTTAAAAATGGGAAGCCGGCAAAAAAAGATTATCGGCACTTTAACATTAAGACAGTGATTGGCGCTAATGACTTTGATTCAATGTATGAGATTGTACATCGGCGATATAAAAGGTGTCTTGAAGAGAATTTGCCATTACCTAAGTTGATTATTATTGATGGCGGTAAAGGACAATTAAGCGCCGCATGCAATGCGCTAAAAGATCTGGAAATATATGGAAAGTCACCCATCATTGGCATAGCTAAAAGGCTGGAGGAGATTTTCTTTCCAGGGGATTCAGACCCTATCTTTATTGATAAGAAATCTGAATCGCTAAGACTTATACAATTCATACGGAATGAAGCGCATCGGTTCGCAATTACTTTTCATCGTAACAAGAGAAGTCAAAGCCCGCTTGAATCCGAGTTAAATAAAATAGAAGGAATAGGAGAAAAAACTTTCAATAAATTATTGACAGAATTTAAGACGGTTGGCAATATCAGGAATGCGGCACTGGAAGCAATTGCAACTATTATTGGAATGAAAAAGGCGGAAACAGTAAAAAAATACCTGGAAATAAAAAAGGGAGATTAAATCTCCCTTTTTTTATGTTTCTTCTGAAAAACCAAGTGTCTATTAGATTAAAACTCCCAAAGGTTATGTTCGAATTCAAGTAGTTCGAACGCTGCCCATTGAGAAGCCATGATTCCTCTTTGAGGATCTCCATAGATATCCTGAAGCATTGCATCTGTTGGGTTAGAAACCTTGATAATGTATGAGCTGAACAATCTTAGTTCGAAAGCATCAGCAAGGCTTTTATGCTGCGCATCGTTTTGAGGATTATACCAGATCGCGTTAGGGTTATCTTTAAAAACCTTATTCACTAAATCTATGTATGAAAATGAAGCAACAGCCATTTCAATACCTTTCTTGTTATCCGGATGGTCAGCAGGTATCTTGATGGTGATAGCGTGAATGTCATAATACATTCTTGACCTCTGTTTGTCAAAGATAATATTTTCCTTGATTTCCATCTGATAAAGGTCTCTGGGAGTAAATTCACCTGCCCCGGACGCCTGCACTAATTCATTCAAAGTTTTAGCAAAAGTACCTGTAGTATCTGTAGTTACATCCAGGGAACCATCATTGATTTTATTTTGAATGGCATCCTGTATATCCATTGTAGAAGGGACAGCACCACCGATCGACATTGCTTGTGAAAATTCCTCGATAGTCAATTTACCACCTTCTTCCAAAGAGTCTGTAGTGTATGGTGTAATGTCACCACGTTTAACAGCCTCTATAATCAGTTTCGTTATCCACTTGTTCTGAGAGAACATAGGTTTGTTTTGCTTTTCTCTCAGATCTATGGCGCGGATGAGGGTTTTCTGATACATGATGTCAGATTCATGGATAGGACGGATTGAGTATTTATTAAATCCTCCGCCATTATCTTCTTGTCCGTTCAATATGCTAACCTTTGTACCGGCTCCAGCAGCCCCTGTTTGAGTTGTGGTTCCCGTTGATTCAGCCTCATTTGTACCGGGCTGAGCGATACCTAGATTTGACCAGACAGTCAGACCCAAGAAAATAACACTTAGTTTTTTCATAAATAATTCCTGTTTAATGATCTGTTTAAATCAAAGGTACATTCTTAATGATACTACCCATGTTTACTTCTTCATCAACATTCTGAAAATTCTTTCTGACGATCTTCTTAACTTCGATCAGAATTCTATCTCCAGGAAGAGCAACTCCTTTAAAATCACTTAAGTTAGCCATGTCGTTTGTAAGATTTTTAGTGGCTACAGGTCTTTTGCCTCTAACGAGGATACAATCCCATTGTGTTACACGATATCTCGCATCCTTTGGTAGGAATGTTTTGAAACTCTCATCAGGAATCACTTTCATTTGGATAGAGCTTGGACAAGCCATACCTGTTTTTTCATTGACAGGTACACCTCCCGCAAGCGCTTCAATTGTTGGTTTAGGAATACCTCTTACTGCAAAGTCCTGAGAACCGATTGCATTTCCACCACTTGCCACATTTACAGTCACTTTCTGTGAGCTTGCTCCTGGAACAAGGGTAACCAATCCTTTCTGAGCGCCGGTTATTACTTGTGCACCTGAGGCAGAAAAACTTGGATTGTAAGTAGATCCTAAGGCAGGTACCTGAATATTCAAGTCATTACCACAATTTCTATAAAGAGCAGATACTGAAGCTGACTGAACTGAAATTACGGGTCTGGCAACTATATATTCTCCAGCAATAGTGAAAGTGGTATCTTTTCCCTTATTTACAATAGTAACTTCTCCTTTGAACGTTCTCTTGGAATTCCCATCCTTATCATAACCACCAGGTGAAGCAGTGATTTCATAAATACCAGCATTGCCTTCCACTTTAATAGTACTTCCGTTAACCTTAACGGTTGGCTTTAAGGTAGAAGAAGAAGCTGTAAGAAATAGCTCAGCGTGATATTTAGTGCCAGCAGCAACTACTTTTGAATCAGCTTTGTACATAGCATAGATGTTATCGAATTTTATTTCATCCGCACCAATTTCACCTGCCAGCCTACCGAGGGCATCGGTTTCCTGTTTTAGTACCTCAGCTTCCATGTTTGATAAAACAGCCATTGAGGCCACCATTGGAGTTTGGGCGAAGTTTAATTCAGAAAAATCTTTTCTCTTCTGGTCTTCACTACTAATCCTTTTATCATCTTTTGCATCCAAAGCAATGTGAGGGTAATTAATACCTGTAACTTTAGAAAGATCATCACTGAATTGGTTCATTTCCTTTTTCAGCTGATAACCTAGTCCATTTTTACTAGCACCTACCATCATTACTTCAACTGCCGTTTCCTCTTTAGCTCCTGTATACATAGCTTTAGGATCGTTATCAATGTAACCGCCAGTTTCTTTAATGATTTTCGCTCTTAAATCATCAATATACTTCTTGATTTCCTCAGCTTCTTTACGTACAGCCTTGGCTTTAGTCAAAACTGCAACATCTTTAGGCTTATTGCCACCTTCAGTAACAACCTTTTCAATATTTCTTTCGATCTTGGTATTACTATCATCAGCATTCGCATTTGCGAATTGCAAGCTATCATCAAGGAATTTAAACTTCTCCATGATAGCAGAGCTTACCTGTAATGCCAGCAAAGCAGTAAGAACTAGGTACATCATACCTATCATCTTCTGTCTTGGGGATTCTTTACCTCCTGCCATATTCTTATTTTATATTAAATTTTGTTAAAGACAATTTTAATTCATTTTCATTGCAGCCAGCATGTTGCCGTATACATTATTTAATGAAGTCAGGTTCTTGGAAAGCTTAGACAATTCATCTCTGAATTGCTGAGTATCTTTACTTGCTTCTGACATATTTTCCATAGCGGAAGAAAGGTTGCCATAGAATTTATTCATTGCCCTCAAGTGATTGTTAGCATCTTGTAATTCCATTTCATAAACCGCATTAAGAGCACCCAGGTTCTTAGTAATGCTTTGTACTTGAGAATGGTATTCTTTCGCATCTTGCGTCGCGTTAGCCATTTCGGTCATCGCGTCAACAGTCTTGGAATATGATTTATTCATTTCCACGATTGATTTAGAAGCAGTTTTAACATTTTCAGCATATTCATTTGAAGCAACTGCTGCATTCGAAAGGTCTGACATGTTATGTACACTTTCGGTTAAGTTATTGAAGCCTGTTCCAAGTCTGTTAAGTACATCCTGGCTAATACCTGATTCTTCCAGCATGACATCCAACTTCTTGGTTACTGAAGCTTCAGTTGCCTCTTCAGAGCCTTCTTCAAGATAATCTTCCGCTAACTGAGGATACACTTTTGACCATTCAGGATCTTTGTGAACCGGCATAAATGCTGAGAATGCGAAGATCAGAGCTTCTGTACCTAAACCAACAACAAGCATAGGGCCAGCGAATGGCCAGTGCATAATTTTAAATAACGCACCTACGATTACAACGGCCGCACCAAGACCGTAAATTTTGGGCATGAAAGTATGCTCCAATTGATACATGAACCCGCTTTTTTGTGTACTCATTTTGTTTAATTTCTAATTTTAAAGGTTGAACAATTGTTTTTATTTAATTTAGCTTAGATACTCGAATGTTAGAATTCAGATCCTGATGATCTTCCAAGATAAGTCATTACGCATCTGAATCCAATGTAAGATTTTGTGGTATCCTGATATTCGAAGGTTCTTGTACCAGTTTCAAGGTAATACGCTATATCTTTCCATGAGCCGCTACGAATGATTTTTCTAGGCTCATCAGCATTGTTATAGGTTGGGTTAAGATCCCATACAACAGGAACTGCTGCATCATAATAAGCGTCTTCACACCACTCAGAAACATTTCCAGCCATATCATATAAACCGAAGTCATTAGAAAAATAAGATGCCACAGGTGAACTATACATGAAACCGTCATCATAATAATTTCCTCTGCCCGGTTTAAAGTTAGCAAGCATACATCCTTTAGCGTTTCTTATATATGGATTACCCCAAGGATATTTCGCCATGTCTCTTCCTCCTCTTGCAGCATATTCCCATTCGGCTTCGGATGGAAGACGAAAGTTAGGCATTTTCCAAAGACCTTGTTCGGCTCTCCAGTTATTCATGTGCTTGGTTCTCCATTCGGAAAAATATTTAGCAGCGAACCAGTCAACACCCACTACAGGGTATTCATCAAAGGCAGGATGAGAATAATAATACTCCATCATAGGATCTCCCATATGGTGGGCAAAATCCCGAACCCATACAGTTGTATCCGGATAAAGCTCCGTCATAATATATTCAATGGTCAATGCCTCAACTGAATCTTTTAGCATGACATCTACAAATTGTCTGTATTCATTATTGGTAATTTCCGTTTCATCCATGTAGAAACCACCAATAGTTACCTGCTTATTAAGGTTAATCTGACTTGCAGGAACATCCTGATCCGCTTGACCCATGTGGAATGTGCCTGATGGACATGTAGTCATGCCATAAGGAACTGTCATGGTCCAGCCTTCACGACCCTGAACACCAATCAGGTCTCCGCCACCATCACTGGAACCCTTTTTTCCACCACAACTTTGCAACGAAAATAGTGCTCCGAATGCCGCAAAGTAGCATAGTTTAGTAATAACACCTGTTTTATTCATAACTTAAGTATTTAAATTTCCCTGTTTAACTATTTAAATTCTTTAATAAATGTATAATAAATGGTTGCGTAAGTTAATCATTTAAATTAAAAAACGCAACTAATTAATTATTATTATAAAAATCCAAATAAAACTTACTAAATTGACATAAATTCTTTTTGGGTGTTACAATATCGCACTAAATAATATAACATCCAAATTAAATTTTTTTAATTTTCATCATGTCTGTATCTCGGTGTCCTGACTTTTGGTTTTGGAGGACCAATTAGTGAAGCCATCATATATGAGAGCATAATCTCATGGGAGGTTCTCTTCTTTGCAGATAATCCACTTGTAACGAAATCAAAAGAATAGCCTATCCTCAATGCATCCTCCCCTTTTTTATTTTTAAGAACATTAAATCCGACATACATTATTATATCATCATTGCTGAAAGTTTTACCCTTTTTAGCTTCATCTCTGTGGGCAAACGACTGACGAAGATTTAGCCCTGCCCAAAACTTATTATTATATGTAACCAGCCCTCCGAATAAATAGGTGAGTTCGTTTAAATCAGTTTGAATGAGAGCGCTTGGTGTTATTCTTAATAACCCCATATCGAAATTATAACCTCCTGTAATATACATGTGGTTAGCCAGATTGGTATTAAATGCTATCCCATTTCGCGCATAGGTAAGCTTAGACTGAGTAAGGTGATCAAAACTAATCCCTCCGTAATATTTATTTGTCTTATACCAGAGACCTGCCGCAAAGTCAGGTGCGTTTTGAGTAATTCTATTATTACCACTCGTAAGAATTGCATATATAGGATCTTGCGGGTCAACAACTCTATACTGACTACCGTCTATTTTCTGTGAAGTAAATCCTACTCTGATACCTGTTCCGAGGATTCCTTTACCCAATTTAAAATGAGGGGCGTATGAAAATTGAAAATCGAGATTTTTAAGCGGCCCTTTGGTGTCATAGAGCATATAAAAACCGGCTCCGTGCTGAAGTTTTTTATTAAAAACCGGAGGTATAGGACTGTTCACACTTAGAATTTGTGTATTAGGGGATCCTCCACTATAAAGTGTAGGACTATAGCCTAACCATTGAGTTCTGGAAATAAAATTAAACCTGGTTACTCCTTCAATCCCCGCTGAACCTGGATTGTAATATAAGCTATTGAACATATACTGGCTCCACTGTGCATCTTGCTGAGCATAAGAAACAATACTCATCAAAAATAAAATACCAGATAAAAATATAACCCTGACCTTTCTCATAACTTTTGTTATAATGTTCTAATAATCCCTGCTTTTCGAATCTAAAACGTTAAATCTAAATATTAAAATTGAATATATGAACTAAAATATAAAAAATTTGAATTTAACAATATATTGCCTGCTTTTTATGAAAACATTGTCTGCTTTATACGAAACTAATCATTTAATGTTATTCGCTTTTTTAATATACAGTTCTAAAGCGCCAGTCATTGATGGCGCATTGGGTAATGGAGCTTCAATATCCAATATTAGTGAGGCATCAGTTACAGCTTTGGCTGTAGTAGGGCCGAATGCCGCAATACGGGTTTTGTTCTGCTTGAAATCAGGGAAATTGGCAAATAAAGAATGTACGCCTGAAGGACTGAAAAATGCTATAATGTCATAGTTTACATTGGCAAGGTCCGAAAGGTCGCTTGCCACAGTTTTATAAATAACGACTTCATCATATTTAAATCCATTTTCTTTTAAAAAGGCCGGAGTATCATCCTTCCTGATATTTGAACATGGATATAGAAAGGTTTCTGTCTTATGTTTCTTAAGAATCTCTTCCAGGTCTTTAGAGGTTTTCTGACCGGTAAATATCTTTCTCTTCCTGATCACAATATATTTCTGAAGATAATTAGCAGTCTGTTCAGAAATACAGAAGTATTTCATATCTGCCGGTATTTCGATCTTAGCTTCTGCGCATATTTTAAAGAAATTATCAACCGCATTACGACTTGTAAATATTACTGCAGTGTGCGCCAGCACCTCAACCTTTTGTTTCTTGAACTCTTTCAAACCAATTGACTCAACCTGAATAAATGGACGAAAATCTATTTTTATATTGTATTTTTTCGCTAAGGTAAAATATGGTGATTTCTCATCTGAAGGTTTCGGCTGTGTGACTAATATGCTAGTAACTTTAGTATATCTGTCTTTAGATTCTTTTTCCCTAATCTTAGTTTCACTCATTCTGTTTGTTTGCCTATTTTCGTTGAACTTATATCAGAATAATTCAAAATAATATTACTTTAATGATGATTATTAAAGGCAGTATTTCCGTAATGCAAAGGTAAGAAAATAAATAAATATTTCTAAAATTTGAGTATTTAAAAATTAGAAATGAGATTCTTATAACCGCAATTAATCCGCAAAGTATCAAAGTATAGAGGAAATATTTGTAAGATATTTCAAGCATTTCTGATCTTGAATAGAAAAAAAACAGAGCTAGGGGAACGCAAACTAAATTCAACTTTGAAGATACTTTTATCAGCTCAAAAAACTGTATCCTTATTATTTGCCGGAGATTAAAAATGTTTCCTAACATTTTTAAATAAAAATATTTAATAAAATAAATCATTATTGTGATTCCTGCGACAATCAAAATCCCGCCAACCGAGGCATATGATAATCCAAACAAAGTTTGTCTTCCTTCCGCGACTATCCCCAAAAGCAAAGAACAAGAAACCGCATTGATAAGAATAAAAAGAATGGAAGGAATACTGTAAATCTCAAGAATAAAATTGTCTTCCGGAGCAGAAACGGGCAATATTCTTGAATAATCGTAAAATTCCATAAATTTCTTAGGGTACTTATTTTTAACCAGTCCAAAAAGAAACATAATGATCAGAAACAGAACTATAAAAATATTATCTCCCTGGAACTTCTTTTTCAAAATTTCCGGGAATAAATGTGTTGTTTCCTTATATCCATTTTTGACTTGGAGATCCTGCCCTATATAACAGTCTTTTTCCGGTAACCCCTTTCGTGAATTATAAAAAGTAATTAAATCTTCAGTTTTGAATTTACCTTGAGGAATGGAATTTAATGAAAATCTGACAAAAAAAATCCTGCTGGTAGGATTGGTATAATAAAGCTTATTATTAATAAAAAGGCTTAGTCCCGGATCAGCAATAAAATTAAGATTATACTCCCTGTATTTTTCAAGATCTATCTTTCTTGAAAGTGCCTGATAAAAGTGGGGCCTCTCAAGAAATGGGACATACGAATTGGACTTTCTGTCAAACACCAACCATTCATCGGAAAGATCTTTTACAATATTTTTATCGAGCGAATCCTTTGTAAAGAAAGAAACGCAGTAAGAAGGATAGAAGTCTGCCAGAATAACAAAAAATATGATGAGTATTTTAGACATTCGTTTCTTTAGCTTTTCCTTTTCTGTTTCTAACTAGGATTTCAACTATAATACTAAAAAGAAATGCATAAGTTAATATTATTATTACCAAGGTGGTGGTATTAAGAAAGGAAAGAGAGACCGCCAATGCTATGGCTGCAATATTTATAGCTGCTAAAATTAAAACTGTATTTAAATGAGAAAGACCTAATGTAATAAGCCTATGGTGGATATGATTTTTATCCGGTGAAAACGGAGATACGCCAGCTAATATTCTAAGAATAAAAACCCGTATTGTATCCATTATGGGAATGATTAGAATAGCTATTGCAATAGCAGGAGAATTAGTTTCCCCTCCGGCGGTGGCATTCATTTCAATAAACTGAATCGCCAGAATAGAAACGATAAAGCCGCATACCAACGAACCGGTATCTCCCATAAATATAATTGCTTTATGCAGGTTATATCGGAGAAACCCGATGATAGCCCCTGCGAGCGCAAATGACACATAAGCATATGATGTAAACGCTCCGCCATGCCGATAAAAATAAACTCCAAAAGCAGAGGCTGCTATCAGAATAATCACCCCCGCAAGCCCGTCAACCCCATCAATTAGATTTATAGCATTGGTAATCCCGATAATTACTATGAATGTAAATAGAAAACTGGTTTCTTCTTCCAAGGCAAATATTCCTAAAGTTCCCTGAAAGTTCGATATTGTGATCTTACCCATAAACATGATAATACCTGTTGCCAAAATCTGGACAAAAAACTTTTTAAATGCTGAAACTGATACGATATCATCTTTAAGACCGATAAAAAAAATCACTATACAGCCGGCAAGCAATTGCTGAACACTGTTATTGAGGTCTCCGAATATAGTCAACGAAGACATGAACCCGGCGAAGATCGCAAGTCCACCAAGCCTGGGTGTAAGGGACTCATGCATAGTTCTCAGATTGGGCTCATCAAGAAGGTTTTTGACATGGGCTACATGAATAATCGAGGGAATTGCAAATACCGCGATCAGAAAAGACCAGATGAAAGAAAGTGCCAGATGATAATATTCCATGCGTCTGAGGCTAAGTCACGCAATTTAATCTTTTATTACTAACAAATAAAAAATCAGAAGCGGCTAACCAGACCAAAATGGATCTTGGAAAGATTAAAGCTCAACTTCTGGGAAGAAGAAGCGCCCAATGAATAAATAAAATTAAATACGCCTGCTGGAGTCAAAAAACTTATCCCTGCCCCAAAACCAAGAGGATAGTCCTGCCGATGCAGCAAGTCAAGCTGATTATAAATATAACCCTGGTCATAAAAAAGAAGCAGGTAAGAAGTTTCATCGGTAAAAAATCTGTATTCTACAGTTGCAACGGCATATCTTGAAGCAAAAAAATTGTTTTCGTTAAAGCCTCTTAATGTCTTCAACCCTCCTATCCGGAATAAGTCATTTAAGAAGATATTATTATTGTTGAACAAACTGCCGGAATTCAGTCGGGTCAGTAACACTCCTTTTTTACTTAGCTTAAAATATTTTTCAATATTAGAAGTAAAAGAAAACTGTATTGAGTGAACATGAAGGTTTTTATAAATGCCTTCATTAATTGTGTTACTGGTTATTATTTTTTTATTGCCAACAAAGCCATGCAATGAAATAGCCCATCCCTGGTGAGGATATAGTAAATCATTTAAATTATTCCAATTGTATCCTATACCATAAGTGTAATAATCAAAATCTCCAAAAGCAGGGAGCGTGGTGGAGTCAATGACGTTATTTGGGGTAATAAGCTGACGAGAAGTTTTAAGCCCGGTAATGAAGCTCACTTTCCCACGCCCACTCAAGTTTTGAATAAGGGTAAGTTTACGATCAACATTAATAAAAGTACTATCCTGTTTCAGAAGATTCAGATTTAGATTTAGGTCAAGATTAGACCCGAGAAGCTTGGGTTGCACGTAAACAAGGTTCAATACCTGAGACTGTTGCTGGTATTTTTTCCATTCTACCTGAATATTTTTTCCTGTCCCGAATAGATTTTTCAGATTCATGTTAATTTCACCCGTTACCAGCAGTTTATTATTGGTAGCAGAGTTTGGCAGAAATCCGATAATGCCATCTACCTGATTCGTCTTTCTATCTTCGATAAAAACGGTGACCTTTGCTTTGTTTCTATTGAATACAATTATTGGTTCCCGGCTCTTGCTGATATATGGAAGCTCGCGCAGCAGACGATCCATATTTGTGATCCGTTCCTGGCTAAATGGTTGGCCGGCCAGAATACGAAGGTGCCTTGCGAGAAATCTTTTTTTTGTCCGGCTTTTCCCCTGTACATCAAGTGTATCAAAAATAATGAGAGGCCCCTGATTATATTTTAACACAGCGTATATGGTATTACCTTCAATCTGTATAGAATCAAGTCCAACACTGGCGAATGGGAATCCATGATTTTCCGCATATTGTATAATTTTCTGTTCCAGCCGGGCAAAGTCCTGATAATGAAAAAGTTCATTTCTATAAAATCTTTCCTTGAACCCGGTTTTTTCCAGCACAAGATCATTGACATTCCCTTTGCGGAGAGATGACCATTCGTACTTTTCTCCTGTCAGAAGGAATGCAGTTACATTTTTTGATTCGTATAATATACTGTCAACGCTGGCAGAGAGGTATCCTTCATTATGCAGAGCATTGACCATGCGGGAGAGCTCAAATCGCGGAGAAAGCGAATCCGGAAAATTCTGTTTATACTTAAGCCGCTTAAAAACTTCCTGGTGATCAACCGGGATAACTTTTAGTAAAAAAATATTTTGTCCTTGCACTGAAGCAAAGAGAAAAAAAGAAAAAAAGATGAAATAAATTTTCAGCACCTGTATATAAACGAAACTATTTATCAAAAATAGCATTTTGTATATATTATATTTGAAAGATTAAATGCCCGGCATATATATACATATTCCATTCTGCAGGCTGGCCTGCCATTACTGCGATTTTCATTTCTCAACCAATCTTTCTTTAAAAGAGCAGATGCTCAGAATGATTTGCAGAGAAATTGAGATGCAATCATCTTATCTTGAAAAAGAGGAATTAAAAACTATTTACTTTGGTGGGGGAACACCTTCCCTACTGTCTCATAAGGAACTAAGTGAAATTGTTGAAAGCCTTCATAAGGAATTCCAAATCAGCAGCAAGGCTGAAGTAACTCTGGAAGCCAATCCCGATGACCTGGATGAGGTTACTATATCAAATCTTAAAAAAAGCGGCATTAACAGGCTCAGCATAGGCGTTCAATCTTTTAATGACGATCATCTCAAATATTTAAACAGGATACACACCGGCCAGGATGCCTTTAACTGTGTAAGGAAAGCGCAACAAGCGGGCTTTGACAACATCAGCATAGACCTTATTTATGGAATACCTGCCGGGAATTACGAGATATGGGAAAAAGATCTTGAGATTGCTCTGGGACTTGGCATTCGACATATTTCTTCTTATTGCCTTACTATTGAGAAATCAACCGTATTCGGAAAATGGCTTCAGAAAAAAATCATTAAGCCTATAGATGAAGAAATGGCTGCCCGGCAATTTGAAATTCTCATGAAGACATTACAAACTCACGGGTTTGAACATTATGAAATCTCTAACTTTTCTCTTCCCGGCTATACTTCGAGGCATAATAGCAATTACTGGAGTGGAAAAAATTATCTTGGGATAGGCCCTGGCGCACATTCCTATAATGGAAGAGAAAGGCAGTATAATATCTCTAATAACCCTGCCTATATTAAAGCTATTGAAAATGGACAGATCCCGGCAACTGTGGAGAAATTAACTGAGAAAGATAAGATCAATGAATATCTGATTACCAGCCTGCGAACCAAATGGGGTTGTGATCTTAATTTACTAAAGGGTAAGCCTGAATTTGATTTTTTAAGGCAGGAATCAAAAATAAACAAAATGGAGTTTGATAAATTATTGATAAATAATAATGGAATTCTAATATTGACTGATAAAGGTAAGCTATTGGCGGATAAGATTATCTATGATCTTTTTTTGATTTGAAAACATAAAAACTAAATATAATATTATATTTGGTACGCATTAAATGCCAGAGATGACAGCAGAACAGAAAAAAGCGCTCTTATTATTAAAATTTATCATCTTCAACTATCACGGATTGGATGTTGAAGAAAAGAAAATCTTACAGAAGGATGCGCAGGATATTGACGGTATGAAGGATCTTGAATGGGTTGAAGAGTTTGTTGCCAAGGACGAAAACACTTCGTTTGAAAGAGCAAGAGAATTCTTCAGGCAGACTATAGCCACATACGATGTCGATACCAAAGTTTCTTATCTAAACATTGTATGGGAGTCAACCAGGACCAAAGGATACATCAGTGAGATGGAAGCCACTGCTATTTTAAAATTAGCCAAGGACTGGTCTGTGCAAAAAGAATTACTTAAGCTCATTAGAAAATAATTGCTTCCATGCGGCTCCGCGTGAAAATAATATCCGGAATCCTTCTTTTATTTATTTATTTCCCTTCTTTCACCCAAAATTTTTCTCATTCCGATTCAGTCAGGGGTCAACTGAATAGTCTACGTTCATGCTATGATGTAAAATTCTACGATCTCAATCTTAAAATTGACCTTCTCCAGAAAAAAATTTTAGGTTCAAACATGATTCGCTACACAACGGTGGAAGATTTTGATAAAATGCAGGTTGACCTTTTCGCTGGCATGTATATTCATAGAGTCATGCATCACGGTATATCTATTTCATTCAAGAGAGATAGCAATGCAGTTTATATACAATTTGCATCCACCCAGCAAAAGGGAAAAGAAGATTCTATAACTATTTATTATTCCGGGAGTCCTCATATAGCAGCTAATCCTCCGTGGGATGGCGGCATCGTCTGGAGCAAAGACAGTCTAGGGCGCCCATGGGCGGCAGTCGCATGTGAAGCCATAGGCGCCAGTGTATGGTGGCCGTGTAAGGATCACCTTTCTGATGAGCCCGATAGCATGAGCATGTCTTTTATCGTCCCGGAAGGATTAAGCTGCATCTCCAATGGAAATTTAACCGGAGTATTTACCATTCCCGGTAAAAGCATTTATAGCTGGATGGTACATTACCCTATCAACAATTATAATGTGACTTTCTACATCGGCCATTATTCTCATTTCAATGACTCCCTCAAAAACAAAGAAGGTAAGACTTTGGGCCTGGATTATTATGTGCTTGATTACAATCTCTCCAAAGCAAAAAAACACTTCGATATAGTAAAACCTATGCTGCTGTGTTATGAAAATCTCTTCGGACCATATCCATTTTACAGGGATGGATATGCTCTTGTGGAAGCTCCTTATTGGGGAATGGAACACCAGGGAGCGATTGCGTATGGAAATCATTTCAAAACTGATATGCCCGGATTAGATTATATTATTGTACATGAAAGTGCGCATGAATGGTGGGGGAATAGTTTGAGCGTGGCTGATCATGGCGAGATGTGGATTCATGAAGCCTTCGCTACTTATAGTGAAGCGCTGGTAATAGAACGTTTGCATAATTACAATACATCGCTCCAATACCTGGCAGACCAGAAACTAAATATTAAAAATCAAGAACCAATTCTTGG
>DATMOV010000182.1:0-3697 GCA_035568055.1 Cytophagaceae bacterium | reverse complement strand
AAACCCGAACTCGGATGGAGCCAGGAAGCCGGGCTCAGGCATATCCGATCTTTTACGAATGAATCATTCATAGAAACTGAGCTCACGGCATTTACATCGGTTATCAATAATTGGATCCAATGGTTTCCGATAGGAGGAAATGCAAATATATGGTCGCCGCTTAACTTAAAGAAAGTATGGGCAAGAGGATTTGAAATGAAATCAAACTCCGGTTTCTATCTTAAAAAACTGAAGATTGACTTTTCAACCAGCTATTCATACACAGTATCCACCAATCTGCAGGTATATTCTGACGATCAGAAAAGCACGCTTGGAAAACAATTGATCTATGTCCCTTACAACAATTTAAATTTTTCTCTAAGAACAGAATTTCACAAATATTTTATCAGCTATAATCAGGTCATGACAGGATTCCGCTATACCTCTTCAGAAAATAATGAATTTGTGAAAGGCTTTGTAGTGGGAAATATGTATGCAGGAAAAACAATTAAAAAAGGTCCTGCTGAAATCTATCTTCAACTTAAAATAAACAACATCTGGAATGTCCAATATCAATCCATAGCCTGGGCGCCTATGCCTGGCAGGTCTTATTTCTTAACTATTCAATTTCAATTTAACAACAGAAAATAAAACAAACCTATGAAACAAATCAGATTCTCAACACTCATCACTGCTGCAATAATTTTAGTAGCAAGCGCCTGTCACAAAAAACCAGCCGATCAACCGGTACCAGTTGATCCTTTAGCAAACTATAATAATGGAACAGGAGTATTCATTGTTCACGAAGGACAGTTTGGCCACAACAACAGTTCGGTAAGTTTCTTCAATAAGAATAATAATACGGTGATCAACAATCTTTATGGCATATCCAATAATAATATTCTTCTGGGTGATGTTGCACAATCCATGACAATATATAATAGCAAAGCTTACATTGTAGTTAACAATACACCGAAAGTGGAAATTGCAGGCTTGAGCGATTTTAAACACCAAAGCACACTGACAGGGCTTTCTTCTCCACGTTATCTTTATGTGGTTGATTCGTCAAAAGCTTATATCAGCGACTGGATTTCAAACAACATTAAAATCCTTGCCCTTTCTTCAAATACACTTACAGGAACTACTATTCCGACAGGAGAGGGTCCGGAGCAGATGATCAAAGTTGGCAATAATGTCTATGTAGCCAATAGTGGAGGATTTGCGAAAGACAGCACGGTCTTTGTAATTAATGCAACTACCAATGCAGTTATAGATACTATTTTTACAGGTATAAATCCCACCTGTCTCAAAGTTGATAAAAATAATATGCTATGGATTTTATGCAGTGGTAACTACCCTGACCCGTCTAAGAGTATTATTGAAACCCGGGCAAAGCTGGTCATGGTAAACCCTTCTACCAATACCGTTGTGACCTCTATTGTAATTGGTAATCTGGGAGATCATCCATACCGTATGGCCATCAACAAAACCAACGATATACTTTATTTTGAAAACACTGGAATTTATAAATTCGCAATAACAGATGTGACTGCACCCAATGTACCATTTATAACTAAAAGCTTTTATGGAATTGGTGTTGATTACAATACTGATATTATTTATGGTGCCGATGCCAAAGATTTTACATTGAAGGGTGAAATATACAGATATAATAATTCCGGAGTGATGATAGACAGTTACTCAGTAGGAGTAGTGCCTTCCGGATTTGTATTTCATTGATATATTTCCAACATTAAGCATTGAAAAATGTAATGTTAAAATATATCAGATCTGAAATATTATGAAAGAGAAAGCAATATTCTTCTGGAGCGGCGGCAAAGATTCTGCGCTATGCCTTCATAAAATTCTGGAAGAAGGGAAGTATGAAATAGCCGCGCTGGTAACTACTATCAGCGCGGATTTGAAAAGAGTTTCCATGCATGGCGTAAGAGAAGAATTAATTGAAGAGCAGGCAAAGAATATTTTATTGAAAGATGGGCGCACAGGCATTTTTTTACATAAGATGTACATCAATTCCCACAGCACAAATGAGCTATATGAGGCGAGCCTGGAAAGGATCCTTCTTCATTATAAGCTGGAAGGAATACACAAAGTGATCTTTGGAGATATTTTTCTGGAAGACCTGAAAGCTTACAGAGAAAATATCCTGAAGAAGTTTAACATGCATGGAGTATACCCTTTATGGCAATTACCTACAGGGCTACTTATCAACGAATTTATTGATCAGGGATTTAAAACAATAATATGCTGCTGCGACAGCAGATTGCTGGGCGAGCACATCCTTGGTAAAGTTATTGACGAAGAGTTGGTCAGAAGCTTCCCACCTGAAATTGACCCTTGCGGCGAAAATGGAGAATTTCATACTTTCACTTTCGCAGGCCCGGTCTTTAGCCGGGAAATCAAATTGAAGCTGGGAGAAAAAGTATTAAAAGTATATGAGCTGGAGAGCGGTAAAAACCAGGAGCAAGGTTTCTGGTTCATAGATGTTCAATCAGAATCTTAGACCTAATTTCACACCTGCCTTTGGTATTATGCCTGAATGCCCGATATCTATAAGGCTCGCTTTATAATAACTGTTATCACCCAGGGAGGAAATTCCATATCTCATACCTGCCCCAAAAAAAGCATCAATATAAAATACTTTTTTGATAGAGAATTGATACCCGATAAATACATCCGCTCCAATCTTTTGTATATTCTCATGATAGTTCTTGCCTGAGCTGGTATAGGAAAGATAATGGTAATTAAAAGGATTAGTATAACTGCTGTCGTTTGTTTTTTGATAATCTGCCGAATAATAACCATAAGTAAGTGAGCCGCTGGCATAAAAACCTTTCAGAGGAGAAGCTGAATCAACCTTTGAAACATAAATTTTTTTTCCTAGTTCCAGTCCTGCGCCGGCAACCTTTTCAGAGGTATTAAGGTAATTCTGCCTGTCATAATAGGTGACAAAGGGAGAAATGTTCAAACTTGTCCGTGACAAAGCGTAAGATGCCCTCTCCAGGGTAAGACTAAAAGTGTTAACCGTTAAATGTTGGGGGCTGATTTTATAGATATTAACAACTTGAGAAAATGAAGTGAATGAGAGGTTTGTTAATATGAGAATTGTAAAAAATATTTTTTTCATGAAAAGTTAGTTTAAAAATTGCAAATTAAGTTAAAAATCGCTGTACTGATAAGAACCTGATTATATCAGTCTGTTTTTATTGATGAGTAGTTTCGTTACTTTCACAATTCCTGTAATAAAATAAAATCATAGATAACATATAACTTTTAACATTTAACAAAATTGTATATGGCAAAAACTAAAATTACTGTTAAAAACAATGGGTCAGTGCACATTGAAGGAGAGATAGAAATAGTGGATCAATCGGGTAAGGCATATGGACTTGGAGGAAGAACTTCTGTTTCCCTTTGCAGGTGCGGGCAATCAAAGACTAAACCATTTTGCGATGGATCTCACAAAGGGCATTTCGAGCATGATGCTATTGCTTTTGACCTGCCTCCGGTAAAATAATAAGTAGGGTTGCCATGGTATTTATGAAAGCCCGCTTCAGTGATTATTGAAAAGTCTGCAGCGAAATTAAATCAGCTTAAATAAAGAACTTCCGTTCGCCTTGAACGAACGGAAGTTCTTTTAATGTTGAAAGTCGTGAAAGTATTTAGATGTTTTCTTTTTAGCTTTCTTATGACTTTT
>DATMOV010000181.1:0-2555 GCA_035568055.1 Cytophagaceae bacterium | reverse complement strand
TATGAATGCGGGAATCATACCGGAAAATAAAAAATCTGGCGTAGATAGTCTTATAAAGAAGCTTGAGAAGAAAATTTCCACGAAGGAAAAAGAAAAAAATGAAATAATGAATGGCTCTGCCAACATTCCTAAGGAGCAATGGGTTCAGGAAATCAAGAATGAAGAAACAGGAAAGAATGAGCTTGGAAAAGTTGTAGGTGTGGAAGATTATAAAAAAACGATAGATCAGTTAGGCGATGCTTGTGACTTCTTTGATAATGCCAATTTATTTCTGCCTATTTGCCTCGTGTTAGGAGGTATTTCTCTTATCAGCCCTTCTGAAAAAGGGAAGAGAGCATTTTTTGGAGGAATGATTCTACTGGGAATTGTGGGTTCAATTTATACAGCTCTTGGCTTTATGTCCGGAGGAGTTCTTTAAATATTAGATTCAGAGGTATTAATAAAAAGCACGGTTCGCCGTGTTTTTTATTAATATATACTTCGTTTACAGAATAATGTTACTTTTGCTTTACACTATTAATGAGCGATGAATACTTTAAGCATTTCTTCTAAATTACCTAAAGAAAAATTATTCTACTACGCCATCCTTCTGCTGACTTTTCTTTTCAGCTATTCATATATCTATGATAAAAAAGTAGATAAGGGCGGCGATAGCGCCAGCTATTACATGCTGGGAAAAGCCATCGCGCAAGGCAATGGATATTCGGTTATCAGCGGTGCAAGTAAACCTCCGGCCAATCATTATCCTCCGGGCTACCCTGCAATCATAGGAACGGTTATGAAAGTATTTTCGGACAAGATGTCTACTGTCATACTTGCCAATGGCATCATGTTCCTGATTTCAGTAATTCTTTTTTTTGAACTTTTCTTTCTGCTGACAGCCAATCTGAATATGGCTTTTGTATTATCCTGTTTGTTGTTGGTGAATTATCATCTTCTGCGATATTCCACGATGATGATGAGCGAAATCCCCTTCACACTTTTTTCAGCGCTTACTTTGATATTTTTTATTAAGAATATAGAAGATGAGCGACCGTTCTATAAAAGTCCTTTCTTTTATTCAGCTGTGATCATGTTAACGTGGTCATACTATATTCGCTCGGCGGGTATAGCGCTGGTGGGAGCGGTGATTCTATATCTGCTGATCAGCAAAAAATGGAGCCTGATACTGGCTTATAGCGCCGGTTTTGTTGCGCTAGCACTTCCATGGTTTATACGCGGACAAAATCTTGGCGGCAACCCGTATATTAAAGCGCTTACTTTAGTGAATTATTATAAACCGGATGAGGGCTATATGAACTTCAGCGCTCTGGTGACCCGCTTTTTTAATAATGGCACGAGATATTTTACCAAGGAAATACGGGATGGCCTTTTCCCCACCTCAGTGGAGCTTGATTATCAGAAGGAGGCTACCACAGGTGATTGGTTTCTGGGAATAGCCATTATAGCACTTGTTTTTTATGGGCTTTTTAAACTTCCGAAATACCGCTGGATTATTTTGGGTTATGTCGCGGCATCTTTTGGAATATTTTTCCTCTGGCCGGATGTCTGGTATGGTATTCGTTTCGAACTCCCTGTAGTACCATTTCTTCTGCTCGGCTTGTTATATGGCATGTGGGAATTCATTTATTTTATTTCACTGAAGATGAACTTGAATAAAAGGCTTAATCCTTTATGGTTTGCAGTCGTAATATTACTCTTTATTCCAGGCGTGAAACGCGCCCATGCAGACGCGAAGAAAAAGTACGAAGCCAACTTCAATGATTATTTTGAGATGGCTAAGTGGATGAAAGAAAATGTAAAAGAAGATGTAGTCGTCGCATGCCGTAAGCCTGATCTTTTTTATCTGTTTTCTGGAAAGTTTGTATGCAATTATAAGTACACCGAGGATGATAAAGACCTGCTGGAGGATCTCAAAAAGAAAAAGGTAAGCTACGTGGTGATCGAAAATTTAGGCTTCGGATCTACCGGCCGCTATCTGGTGCCTGCTGTTCAAAAGAATGAGAACAAATTCAAGCTGGTGCAACAGCTGCCGCAGGCATATCTGTTTAAGTTCATTCCCTGAAAAGTTAGAGTGTTAAAAATTTAGCAACTCTAAATTCCCTTCGGCCTTATAATATGTAAATGTTTTCGGATGAGGAGGAAAAAAATGTTACTGGGAAGTTGCTTCTTTCCCTATAATCATGTTCTGGCAAGGAGGTAAATCTGACGGGTTTTCAGTTTTATAAAATCCTGCTTCTGGTGGCAATTTTATCAATCTTCTGTGTAGCTGTCTCTGTGAATTTTTCTACAACCAGTATTTTTTTCGGTACTTCGAATTTTTTTAGCTTTTCTCTGAGGGTTTGATGAATTGTATCCTGATCAATACTTCCTTCAATAATCAAAACCGCTATTTCTCCGAATTCTGCATCAGTTATAGAAGTGATGAATAATCTGTTCCCGATACCTGTTTCATGCAATATTCTGTCAATCTTTTCTTCCAGATAATCAGCATGGATTTTTATCCCGCCGCTGTTGATCACATTGTCTATTCTTCCCAGCCAGCGAAAAGTGTT